>JAKPCP010000065.1 GCA_029553225.1 bacterium
AGCATCTGGAATTAGAGGAATTAATTTAAGAAAAGGAGATAAAGTTGCTGGAATGGATATTATAAAAACCTCTAACCAAAAAGATAAAAACCAAAAATTACAGCAATATCTTTTAGTTGTTATGGAGAATGGGTATGGCAAGAAAACTGATATTAAAGAGTATAGATTGCAAAAAAGAGGAGGAACAGGGATTAAAACTGCAAATATTACTTCAAAAACAGGAGAGATAATATATTCAACAATACTTACAGGAGACGAAGAAGATTTAATTGTTATTTCCCAAAAAGGACATGTGATTAGAACAAATATATCTTCTATTCCCAAATTAAGCCGAGCAACACAAGGAGTAAGAATTATGAAACTGGATGATAATGATAAAGTAGCTTCGGCAACCTGTATTTAAAATTAAAAATAAAATATTTTAAAATGAATGGAGATATTTTTTTAGACCCTGAAAAAATATTAAATGAAATTAATTTAAAAAACGATATGATTGCAGCGGATTTTGGCTGCGGATCAGGAGGATTCACTATTCCTTTAGCAAAAAAACTAGAAAAAGGATTGGTTTATGCTATTGATGTTCAAAAAGAACCATTATCTGCTCTAAAAAATCGTTCTCTTGATTACAATTTATTAAATTTAAAATTTATAATTGGAGATATAGAAAAAGAAAAAGGATCTAGATTAAATGATTCCTCTGTTGATTTAATTTTAATAATTAATACCTTGTTTCAATCAGATAAAAAAGATGCTATTATAAAAGAAGCTAAAAGGGTATTAAAAAACAATGGAGAACTATTAATTATTGATTGGATTCCAAATACACAATTAGGCCCAAAAGAAGGAACTATTTCTTTAGAAGAATTAAAGAAAATATGCAAAGAAATGGGTTTTAATATAGAAAAAGAATTTGAAGCAGGAAAATATCATTATGGAATAATTTTTAAAAAAACTGCATAAAATGAAAAAAAAATATCTATTTTTATTTTTAATTTTCTTTTTTTTATTAAAAATAACTGTTACAGCTCAAACACCACCAACAGGCCAAGCACAAACACCTCAAACATCGGTTGAAATTACAAACCCTCTAACATCTAATACTTTCGACGAATTATTAACAAAAATTATTACTTTTCTTTTTTGGATAGCAGCGCCTATAGCTTCTTTAATGATTATTATTGCTGCTTTTGTTTTACTTACTGGAGGAGGAGACCCTAAAAAAGTAAATCAAGCAAAAAATATGATTATTTGGGCGCTTATAGGATTTATTATTATTTTTCTTTCACTCGCTTTAATTAATTTCTTAAAAGCCATATTAGGAGTTCAGGAATCAACAACTTTTCTTGAAAATATTAAAAGTTTATTATAAAATAATAAATATAAAGGTCGATTAATAAAAAAATAAAGGTCGAAAATAAAAAACATAAAATTAAAATGAAAAAAACATTTCCAACAATTTTATTTATTTCTTTAATTATAATTTCCTCGCTATTTATTTTTAACGGAAATTTAGTAAAAGCTCAAGTAGTTACACCACCAGGAGCCGCCCTACCCCAAGGAGTAAATGATGTTTATACTACAATAGACAATATCACAAATTGGATTTTTTGGGGACTATTAATAGCAGCATCTGTAATGATTTTAATAGCAGCTATTATGTTTTTAACAGCAGCAGGAAACCCTGATACAACAAAAAAAGCAAGAGATTATATTATATATGCTCTTGTTGCAATAGTAATTGCTTTCCTTGCTAAAGCAATAGTAGCCCTTGTAAATTATATACTGACAGGTCAAGCATACCCACAAGCCCCAAGCGGCGGAGGAGGAGGTTCCCAATATTTTTACTAATAAAAAAAACTCCGAGAAAACCTCGGAGTTTTTTTTATTAAATCTTTCTATTGATTTTTTAATTAAAATATAGAAATATAAATATAGGTCGGAGTGGCGGAATTGGCAGACGCGCTGGGTTTAGGACCCAGTGGGGAAACCCATGAGAGTTCAAATCTCTCCTCCGACACATTTATTTAATTTCTATTTTTCTTTTTTTCTCTTTTTCAATTTTTGGCATTTTTATAACTAAAATTCCATTTTTCATTGTTGCTTCTGCTCTTGATGGGTCAACTTCTTCTGGTAAAATTATCTGTCTTGAAAATTTTCCCCAATAACATTCTTGAAAAAAATAATTCTCATTCTCTTCTTTATATATTTTCTCTCTTTTTCCTTTAATTGAGACAATATCATTTTCAATAGAAATATCTAAATCTTGAGGTTTTACCCCGGCTATTGCGGTTTGAATTACAATATCCTTGTCAGTTTCAAAAACATCAACTGCTAATTGTCCTTCTTTTTCAAATAGGCTATTAGCTTCCTCTTCCTTTTTTAACTCTTCTTTATTTTTTTCTTTTGTTATGTTTTTAATCTCTTGGTTTTCAAATTCTTGTATTTCTTCTTTCGTTTTATTATCTAAAATTTCCTCTTTCTTATTTTCTTTATCTTTAATTTCTATTTCTTCTTGTTTTTCTTCTTTTGTTTTTTCATCTATATCCTCTTTAATCTCTTTTTCGTTTGAATAATTTTCTACATCCATTCCTTTTTTTAATTTTTCAAAAAATGATGACATATTAATTTAATTTTAAATAATTTATAATTTACAAATACTTTTTATTTTTTTAATTTTTTTAATTTTATAAGAAAGATAAAAACCAGAACCTAAAAGCAAAACCGAAAGAGAAACTAATGAAACACAGAATAAATATACATTTTTAAAAATTATTTCTCCTGTAAAAGAATTTTCCAATATACTGCTTCCAAATCCTATTATACATAAATTAAAAATGGTATGCAAAAAAACAGCTAAGAAAAATCCAATTAAAAAATATTTATTTTTCTTTTTTATGTTTAAAAAAGAAAGGACTAAAAAATAACCAAAAATGCCAGAAGATAAAGTATGTAAAAAAGTAGCCCCCACAAAACGATAAAAAGTAATTCCTAAAGAAGTTAAAATCGGCTGATTTAAAATAAAAAGAATATTTTCTATTGCGCTAAAACCTAAAGCTGCGATAACCATATAAAGAACAACATCTATTGGCTCATCAAGTTCTGGACTCTTTAATACTTTTTGCCTTATAACGAGATACTTTACCAATTCTTCTGTTAATGAAATAATAAAAAAATTATAAAGAAAAAATGGAATAAAATTTTTAATTTCTACCTCATTAATTTTAAAAATATTAATAATTGATATTTGTAAAACAGCAGCAATTAAAGCAGAAACAATTCCCCATAAAAAAACTTTAATTACCATTTTATTAGGTTCTGGATAATAATCTTTTCTTAAATAAAATAAAAGCCAAATAATACTTGGAGAAATTCCTAAAAGGATATAAAAAATATACAAATAAAAAGCCATAAAAATAAATATTATAATTTTAAATTACCATTAATTTTAATTTTTTTCCAGCTTTTTGTTTTGTTTTTTAAATAATTAAAATATCCAGAAATTGCCACCATTATGCCATTATCAGTACATAAATCTTTAGGGGGAACAAAAAAATTAATCTTTAATTTTTCTTGCTTTATTTTTTCTTTAAATTGTCTTCTTAATTCATTGTTTGCCGAAACCCCTCCTCCTAAAAATATTGCTTTTGCTTTATAGTCTTTTGCTGCCTTTATTGTTTTTTTAATTAAAACATCAATTACTGATTGCTGAATTTCCCAGCACATCTCCTCAATATATTTTTCATTCTTTAAATTATTCTTATCTTTTAATGTTTTATAAAGCACTGCTGTTTTAAGTCCAGAAAAGCTGAAATCATAATTTTTTGAATTTATCATTGGACGAGGAAGAGAAATATTATATTTTAAATTTTTATTTTTTATTTTTTTTGCTTTTTCTGCTATTTTAGG
>JAKPCP010000007.1 GCA_029553225.1 bacterium
TTCTCTATATTTCTTATTTTATCACATTTTTTATAATTTTTCCTGCTTGTTTTTTAAATTTAGAAAATAAAAAAGCTGAAGAGGGACGGGCTCTTCAGCATAAATTTTCACTTTAACTACCTAGTTTAAGAAGATATTCTACAACGTCGGCAATTGTTAATACTGAACTATTAAGATCTTTTACTTTTGGAAGCATACTTAATGCCTTTTTAAAATCGCCAATGTTTTTAGAGATTTTAAAAAGATCTGCAAAAAGACATAATTTTAAAAAGGGATCGCGTATTTTCAGGGATAATTCCCTGGCCTTATCTAAATTACCAGCACTTAACAAATTTTTTGCAATTCCATATAAAATTTCATCTTTAAGATTCTCATTTGGAATCTTAAAAGCTGCTTTTATTGCTGCTTCAAGATCTTCTAGGTCTTCGGTAACTTTCCAAATTTCCGTAAAGACCATACTTTGCCATGGTAGATCTTCTATTCCAGAAGAGATTGTTCTTATTCTTTTTATATCTTCATCAAAATCTCCTGAACATTGATCAGCAACCCTTTTCCAAAAAAAATATTGCTCTGTAAACCATGGTATATCAGAACTTATCTTATATTGAAGTATAGTCAGCCTAATTATTTTTTTAATGAGCGAAATAATGTTTTTCGTCTCGTTTCCAGTTGTCTTTTTTCTCATTTTTCAACCCTTTCCTTGTTAATAGTTTAAAAGTTAAAATTTTACCGTCCTAATATATTTTATAATAATTTTTTAAATTTGTCAAGAATAATACTGAAAATAAAAAAGCTGAAGAGGACGGGTCTTCAGCATAAATTAAATTAATTGTTATTATATATACATTCTATACTGCTTATCACCATTGATAATGCTTCATTCTGTAAATACTCTTCTACGGATAAAAGTGCTCTTAATGCTCTTTTAAGATCTTTAAAATTTTTAGAAATTCTGAAAAGATCTGTAAAAATTATAACCTCTAAAAACGGATTATGAAATTCTGCTATTTTACGAACAGTATCAAGATCTTCATTATTTTTAGAGGTTTTAGCAATTTCTAATAATGCTAAACATTTTAAGTAACCATCTTTCATTTCAAGGGCTATTTTTCTCGCCTCCTCTATCTCTTTAAAAAACAATAAAGTTTTTATAAGATTAAAAGAAAATTCATCTTTTAAACTATCTTTTATAATTCTTAAAGATGATTCTTTTGCCCTGTTAAGATCTTCAATGTTTTTAGAAATTTTAGCAATCTCTAAAAAAAATAATCCTTGCCAAAAATGATTTTCTACTCTTAAACACATCTTTCTTAACTTTTCAATTTTTTCTCTTTCTTTCTTTTTATCCCTTTCACCTAAACGTATCTCTTCAATTAATTTTTTAATTTTGTTAAGGTTCTGTGAATTTAAACTTATATTTTCTTCTGCTCTCAAAACTGATTCTTTTTCCATAAGGCAACCCTTTCTTTTTAAGGTTAATTTTAATTATGTTTTTAATCAAGATTATTTTTAATATAGTCCCGTCCACAAATTAAATATAATCCTGATTTAATAATTTCTATTTTATACTAATTTTAAAATATTGTCAATAGTAAAGAAAAGATAATTTATGCCTCATTTTTTATTAAATTTATTCGTAACGCAAAGCTTCAATTGGGTTTAATTTTGCTGCTTTTTGCGCTGGCCAATAACCAAAAATAACCCCAATCAGAAAAGACACACTAAATGCTAATATTATTGAAAATAAAGAAGTTTTTGTAGCAGTGTTTGTAAAAAATGTTATCCCATAAGATATTAATATTCCAAGAATTATTCCAATTACTCCGCCAAGAAAAGTAAGCATTACTGACTCTGTTAAAAACTGCAATCCTATATCTGATTTTTTTGCTCCAATTGCTCTTCTTAATCCAATTTCTCGTGTTCTTTCTGTAACTGTTGTCATCATCATATTCATAATACCAATACCTCCAACAATAAGAGAAATGCTTGCGATTGCTGCTAATAAAATTGTCATTGTGTTTATTATTGAGGAAGCAGATTCAATGATATCTTGCTGGGAAACAATATTAAAATCAGCTAGCTGAGGATCTGTAATATTATGTCGCTGAAGAAGCAGATTCGTAATTTCTAATTTGGCTTGGTTCATTAGTTTTGAATTTTGAATTTGGACACTTATAGTTGAAACATAATTTACGCCGGCTAAAATTTTTTGAGCCGTTGTTATTGGAACATAAACAATATCATCTTGACTTCCAAAAGAACTTCCGCCTTTTGGTTTTGTTATACCAATTACTTTGAAATTTATGCCATTAATTCTTATTGTTTCGCCGATAGCGTTTGCTCCTTCACCAAATAAATCGTCCCTTGTTGTCGGGCCTAAAACAGCAACTTTTGCCTGATTTAAAACATTTTGGTCTGAAATAAAAGAGCCCTCATCTATTACAACATTCTTTATATCTTGATAAGAAGCAACTGTGCCAATAACTTGAGTGTTTGTATTTTTTCCTTTACTTATAATTTGATATCTGCGAGATAATTCTGGAGCTACATTTTTAACAAAAGGAATTTCTGTTAATATTGCTTGAGCATCTTCTATTGTTAAGGTTTGAGCGCTTCCTCTGCCAGACGTAACTTGAGAAAATGTCCTTTGGAATCCAGGCATTATTGTAATTAGATTTGAGCCCATTGATTCAATGTTTGTTTCAATTGAGCTTGTTGCTCCTTGACCAAGAGAAACCATTACAATTACTGAGCTTATACCTATAACTATGCCTAAAACAGTAAGGGCTGTTCTTGTTTTATTTGCAAAAATAGCTGAATATGATTCTTCTAATAAATCTGTAATAAACATTTTTTTATTCTTTTATTTGCTGAACACTTTTTGAAATGCCGTTTGTTATATCTTCAATAATTTCGCCATCTCTAATTGTAATTTTTCTTTTTGCATTTTCTGCAATATATTTTTCGTGAGTAATTAAAACAATTGTCCTACCTTCTTTATTTAATTTTTCAAATGTCTGCATCACAAACTCTCCAGTTTTACTATCAAGATTACCGGTTGGTTCATCTGCTAAAATAATAGATGGATTGTTTACTAAAGATCTAGCAATTGCAACTCTTTGCATCTCTCCGCCCGATAACTGATTAGATAAGCGATAAAAATGTTTTTCTTTCAAGCCTGCGTCAATTATTGCTTTTTTGGCAATCTTCTCCCGTTTTGACCTTGAAACATTAGCATAAATTAAAGGCAACATAACATTTCTTAAAACAGTTGTTCTTGGCAATAAATTAAACGCTTGAAAAACAAATCCAATTTTTCTTTTCCTAATTTCCGCTAATTCATCATCTGAAAAACGAGACACATCTTTTCCTTCAAAAAAATATTGACCTGTTGTCGGCGTATCTAAACACCCTAAAATATGCATTAGAGTTGATTTTCCAGAACCAGAAGGCCCGATTATTGCCACAAACTCACCCTCATTAATCGAAAAAGAAATACCTTTTAATACTTTGTTTTCAAAATCTCCGGTTTTATAAACTTTTGTAATATTTTTAACCTCTATCATAAATTGAATTAATTTAAAATTATCTAAAACCTCTCATTTGTCCTCCCATTCCCGGCATTTGAAATCCTTGAGTTCTTTGAGCTTGATTGTTTTGATTTGTTTTTTGACTAGTAGAAAGAATAACCCTATCTCCTTCTTTTAATCCTGATATAATTTCTGTCATTGTATCATTTGAAAGCCCAACTTCTATTTTTTGAAAACGAACATTATTACCGTCTAAAATTTGTACTGAATTAATTCCTTTATTAGATTTTATTGCGTTATTCGGCAATAAAAGAACATTCTTTTTAGAATTTATGATAATATCTGCAGTAACACTCATTCCTGGTTTAATTTTTTCATTATATGAATCTAGAGCAATCTCCACTCCATAACTTACTACTCCTTGAGAGACTGTCCCTGCAGCATCTATTTTTATAACTCTTCCTGTAAGATTTAAATCTGGTAAAGCATCAAAAGTAAGATTTACTTTTTGATTGGTTTTCACTTTAGCTGCATCAATTTCATTTAAAGAAATTTTTGCGATTTTTTGATTTGTTATCAAAGTGGCGAGGGTTGTTCCCTGAGAAACAGATTCTCCTTCTTTTGCTTTTTCTGATATCTCAATAATTATCCCGTTAAAAGGCGAATAAATATAATAATCCTCTAATTTTTCTTTTAATTCCGCTAAATTTTCTTCTTTTTGTTTAATATTTTTTTGTTGAGTTCGAAGATCATCTTCATAATCTTCTTCCGATTTTTTAATAGAGGTTTCTAAATTTTCTATTGTTTCTATATTTGATAATAATTTATCTCGCATCTCAGATAACGAATTGGTAAAACTATTAAGATTTGAAAGATGTGTTTCAAGAGTAGTTTCAGAAATAGGAGAACTAATCGATTCTTTAACTATTGCTTCTTTGTATAATAAAATATTATCTCTATTTGCTCGTGTAAAATCAGAAATAGTTTTTAAAAAAGAATAAGTCTGATTAAATAATGTTTTTAAAGATTCTTTATCTGATAGTCTATCTGTTTTTAAATAAATATCTCTTGATTCCTCATACATTTTTTTAAGAGAATCAAATTGAGTTTTTATTTCGTCTTTTTTAGGAAATTTTCTATTTTCTTTATTTATATATACATCAATAAGATAATAGTAATAATCTAAATCTGTTCTTGTTGTGCTATGACTATTTTTTGTAGCCATATCTTCTAACGCTGTTATAATATCAGGAAGAGCGCTAAAAGTATTTGAAACATTATTAAACCCTGCTTCAAAAGATTTATCTAATTGTTTTCTTAAGTCTTCTTGTTCTTCTTTTTGTGTTTTTTCTGATTTTGAAAGAGAATATTTTAAATCTTTAATTTCCTCTTCTATGTTTTTAATTTCTTTTTCTACATCTTTTGAATCTAATTCAAAAAGAAGTTGATTTGCTTTTACATTTTCTCCTTCATTTACATAAACCTTTTTTATTTTAGCAGATACCTGAGGAGTAATTTCCATTTTGTCTAAACTTTCAATCTGGCCTGTACCAGAAACAGAAACAATAAGCGATCCTTTTTTAACTGTTGCAAAATTATACTGAACACCATCTTCTGTTTTTTTTGATTTTGTATAGAAAAAATATCCACCGATACAAATTAAAATTAATATTATTAAAATTATAAATTTATGCTTAAAAATTTTTTTCATAATTCAGTTTTATTTTAAAAATATATTTAAGGCCTTTTAGGAATTGGAGGCATTTTATCGTTTTTATCAAAAGTTCTAATTAATTTAGCCTCAATTTTTCCTTCTTTATCAGGGGAACCAATAACTACTACTAAATCTCCGGCCTTTAAATCTTCTTTTTTAATCTCATTTCTTCCTTTTTGAATTAATGTCTCTTCTGTAATTAAAATTAATTTTTCAATATTATCTTTTCCTTTTATTACAAATTCATTTTCTTTAATTTCAATAATTTCTCCTACAATACCATGACTTTCAATAAAATCTCCCGGAAACGGAGGATTTTCTTGCCAATTTTTTCTAAAACCCTGCCTTGGTCCAGCAAAATTCTTATGATAATTTTCTGCCCAGCGGCAAGAAAATTCTGCTTTTTTTTCACCAACAAAAACCCCAATGCTAAAAATTAAAAGCATTATTGCAAAAATTAAAAGCCCGATAATAACCCATTTTAAAATGTCTTGATTTATTTTTTTGTTTATTTGCTTTTCTTCGTTCATATTTTTTAATTTAATTTTTATTTTAAACTTTTAAATAAAACTTATTAAATTTAAATGTTTTGATAATAAATATTTTTGATAATAATCTTTTTTATTAAAAAACAATCTAATTGCAAAAAGAAATAATCCTAAATTAGTTATAAAAAATAATATTCCAAAAACTGGCAATGATTCAAGAATTGCTAATAAAAAATCATTCCATAAAGCAAAAAAAACATCGAGATTGATAAAAGCGGTTGTAATAAGATAGATAATTCCAGAAACTTGTATCTGGGAAATTAAAAAATTAAAAGAAAATGGTAAAGTAGTAATTGAAATTAATAAAAGAAATAAAAAACCAAACAATGTTTTTCTTGCTTTGTTTAATTCTTGTTCTTTTTTAATAGTAAAAAGAATGCGTTCATAAAGATCGCTAGGCGGTTCTATTATTTTAAAATTAGAAAAATTTTCTCTATTTTTTTTATTCATAGTTGTATATTATTAATACGAAAAAAGAATGCTTTTTGGTGCATTCTTTGCAAAAATTAAAATTTATTTTTAAAAATTTATGGCTCTATAATTATTTTTTTAAGATGAATTAATGCTCGTCTATATCGACTTTTTATTGTATTAATCGGCTCTTTTAAGATATCAGAAATTTCTTGGAAAGTAAGATCTTTATTATGTTTTAAAATTAGAACTTGGCGATATTTTTTAGATAATTTTTTGATTTTAGAGTTTAATAATTTAATTGTGTCTTTTTTTTCCAAAATATTATTCGGCAATAAACTTTTATCAATTATTATTTCTGAAACCATATTTTTCCCGTTTTTATTTTTAAATTTAGAAAATGGTATTTCTTTTTGTTTCTTTCTTGCATTATCAATGCAGGTATTTTTAGCAATACTAAAAATCCATGTTTTAAAATTTTTACTTTGATCAAATTTTTTAAGATTCCGCCAAACTTTAATAAAAACTTCTTGAGTGATATCTTCTGCTTCTTCTTGATTATTAATATAATAGTAAATAAAACTATAAATTGGATTAAGATATCTTTTAATTAAAATCTCTAGCGATTTTTCATCGCCTTTTAAATAATTAGAAACAAGTTGCTTATCAGAAATTTCCATAAATTCTATAAAATAAATTATCATTTATTTAAAAATAAGTCTAGAAAAATAAAAATCTCCCGAAAGGGAGATTTTTAAAAATTAGAATTCGATTTGAATCTATTATTCTATTGGAGATTCTGGCATTTCTTCTGAAGGCATTTCTTCTAAAGGCATTTCTTCTAAAGGAGTAGATGGCACTGTTTCTTCTAATAGTCCCTCCATTGATGGAATATTTTCTTCTAATTCCCCTTCTTCATTTACTGGCTCTGCTGTACCTTTTGTTAAAACAACAATAAGAATTATTACTATAATAACAATAATTAACCAAAACCACCATTGTTTCCAAATTGGCTTTTTTGATTGTAAATTGTCTGCCATAATTTTTAAATTATTTTTTTTAAATAACGACCTTTATTATTTTATCTTTGATAAAACTATAAAGTTTTATCTCTTCCTGTTTTCTACATTTAATTATTATAGCAATAACAAAATAAATTTCAACAATTAATTATTAATATCTCTTATTTTTTACCTATTTTTTAATATTTTGTTATTTTAATAACTTTTCCTTTAATCTGATATTTAAATAAATTTATTTAAAATTAGTTGGGAATAAAACTTTCGGAATAGAATTAGAATTTGTCTTTTACGGCGAAATTTTTAAAGATTGCCTTTATTCTTTAAAATTTGGTTCTTTGTCTAAATCAACTTCATTATCACCGGCTTTTAATTTTTTCTTATTTATCCAAACAAAACCCTTATCAGGAGTAATTACTGCAACATCAACTGCGCCGCCAACTCCAGGCATATCTCCAGGATCAGCAGCAATTCCATCAGAAAATCGCTGAATAGCAGAAGTAGTTTGAATCATTAAAACGCAAAAATCAATTGCATCCTGCAAGCTCATTGTTCCCCACTGAATTACATACTCTAAATTTCTAAGTTGATTATTTATTTCTTCCTGTCCATATTTTTGAATTGCCTCATTAACAAATTTTATATTTCCAATACGCCCATCCCAACCTAAAACAATTCTTGAAACAACATCAGCCTGTCCAACCCAAGACGCCCCATATTCTTTATTTTTTTCTTTACTATCTCTTTTCTTATCAATTTCTCCAGGAATACAACCAACATAAACCTCATAAGAACTGTCTTTATTATAACCGGCAACTAAAAAATTTATCGAATCAATACTGCCAAAACCATCATTTATAATACCCTGCACGTTTTTAAAACGAAACTTTACTACGTATTGTTCTTTTTTAATTTCTATAATTTCACAACCTTGTTGTTGAAGATCATTTTTAATCTTTTTTTGCAAAACATCTAATTGTTCTTGCCAATTATATTTTTTATTAAAAAGATAATGTAATTTTTCTGCAATCTCTTTCACGTCTAATTTATCTAAATCTGTTTCTCGTTTAAATTGTTCAATAAACTTATTAATACTCTTTAATTCTCCATTTTCAGATAAAAAAGCTAAACCTGTTATTGCCACGCCAATTCTTTTATTTAACTGAAAAAGTTTAGAAGCATTATCGCTTCCTATTCTCGCCATCCCTTTACGATTACGAAAAGACTGACGACTATCTGCTGCTAAAACAATGCCTTCTGGAGTTGTAGTATTAATTACTAAAGACATATTAAATTAAAATTATTTTTTAAGCGCTAATAAAAAAATAAATCAGTAAATATTTTAATATTTTCTTTTTATTTTTTAAGTATAAATCTATTTAAGATTTATTGCAAAGACAAAAATTTACAGAAAAATTTAAGCCTTCTTTTAAATAAATTGACTATTATATAAAGAGGCGTAAAAACCATTTTGAGAAAGTAATTGTTTGTGAGTTCCTTGTTCAACAACACTGCCATCACGCATAACTAAAATTAAATCAGCATTTTTAATTGTTGAAAGCCTGTGAGCAATTATAAAACTTGTTCTTCCTTCCATCATTTTATCCATTGCTGTTTGAATAAGAATCTCTGTACGAGTATCAACAGAACTTGTTGCTTCATCTAAAATTAGAATAGAAGGATTAGCTAATATTACCCGAGCTATAGTTAAAAGCTGTTTCTCGCCCTGAGAAATATTATCAGCATCTTCGTCAATTTCCATATTATAGCCTTTAGGTAAAGTACGAATAAAATGATCAGCATAAGCTAATTGCGCTGCCTTAACTACTTCTTCATGAGAAGCGTTCGTTTTACTATAAGCAATATTTTCTTCAATAGTTCCGCTAAAAAGCCAAGTATCTTGTAAAACCATACCAAAAAGTTTTCTTAAATCAGACCGTCTCATTTTTTTTATATCTACTCCATCAATTTTAATAACCCCACTATTAACATCATAGAAACGCATTAAAAGATTTACTATAGTTGTTTTACCCGCGCCAGTAGGACCCACAATAGCAACTTTTTGCCCTGGCTTGATGCTTGCATTAAAATCTTTAATAATTAACCTCTCAGGTGTATAGCCAAAAAAAACATGGACAAAATCTACTGCGCCTTTTACTTTTTTTAAAATTACTGGATGAGAAGGGTTTGGTGTCTCTTCCTTTTCTTCAAGAAACTCAAATACCCTTTCGGCAGCAGCAGCTGTAGATTGAAAAACATTGGCAATATTAGCAGTTTGAGTAATAGGCCGATTAAATTGATTCATATACTGAATAAATGCCTGAATGCTTCCAATACTTAATTTCCCCTGAAAAGCTAACCACCCTCCTAATACAGAAACAAGAATAAAACCAAAATTTTCAATAAAATTCATTATCGGATGCAAAAGTCCAGAAAAAAACTGCGATTTCCAAGCATTTTCATAAAGTTTATTATTAATTTTACGAAAAGTAGATATTGATTTTTGTTCTCCGTTAAAAGCTTTTACTATTATATGTCCAGAAAACATTTCCTCAACATGGCTATCAATTTTTCCTAAAAAAACTTGCTGATTTAAAAAATATTTCTGCGATTTTTTAATAATAAAACTCACTAATAAAAAACTAACAGGCAAAATAATAATTGCCACTAATGTTAACTGCCAACTAATTAAAATCATCATAACGAGAATACCAATAATAGCAGTTATTGCTGTAACAATTTGAGATAATCCTTGGTTAAAGTTTTGACTTACTGTATCTACGTCGTTTGTTACTCGACTTAAAATGTCTCCATAATTCCGTTCATCAAAATATTGCAATGGTAACCGATTTATCTTTGAAGAAATATTTTTTCTTAAATTAAATGCGACTTTTTGAGTAACGCCCGACATTATCCATCCCTGAAGATAACTAAACAAAGCATTAATTAAATAAATTCCTATAAGTATTTCTATTAAATAAAGAATTGCTTTAAAATCAATACCGCCTCCCTGAGAAAGACCAGTATTTTTTAATAATTCCATGCCAGAAACAATTTTGTTAGTAATATCTCCTAATATTTTTGGGATAATAACGCTTAAAATTGTGCTGACTATAGCAAAAATTAAAACCAAAATAATTAAAAATCGGTAAGGTTTTAAATATCTTACCAATTTAATCATTGTCCCTTTAAAATCTTTTGGCTTTTCTATTACCCCTCGCATTCTTCTCCCATGACCACGCCCCATTCCAAAATCTCCTTTTGGTTTTTTAGAAGACAAAACATTAGAAGAAGAATTTAGTTTTGCATTAGAATTATTTTCAACCATAATTTTTATTTTAAATCTCTTGCTAATTCTTCTGGCGAAAGTTGGGAAGCAGCAATTTCTTTGTAAATACTACACGTACGAAGAAGTTCTTTATGAGTTCCTTCTCCAACTATTCTCCCTGCATCTATAACAATTATTTTATCGGCATCAATTACAGTGCTAATTCTTTGAGTTACAATAATAACAGTTTTTCCTTGTGTTTCTTTTTTTAAAGCGTTTCTTAAAGCAGCATCGGTTTTAAAATCCAAAGCAGAAAAACTATCATCGAATAAATAAAGCTCTGGATTCTTAGCTAATGCCCGAGCAATTGCTAAACGCTGTTTTTGACCTCCCGAAAAATTGCTACCTGCCTGAGAAACAGAACTATCAAATTTTTGTTCTAATTCTTTGATAAATTCAAGGGCTTGGGCAGTGGCTGCAGCGCGAAAAATTTCTTCTTGCGTTGCGTTAGGATTACCATAAGCAATATTCTCTTTAATCGTTCCAGAAAAAAGCATTGCTTTTTGAGAAACATAACCAATACGAGACCTTAAATCACTTTGCTTCATATCACGCACATCTACTTCATCAACTAAAACTTGTCCTTCAGTCGCATCATAAAAACGAGGAATTAAATTAATAATAGTAGATTTACCGCTTCCAGTACTGCCAACAAAAGCAGTGGTTTGTCCTGGAAAAGCCACAAAAGAAATATTATATAAAACTGGTTCAGCAGCGCCAGGATAAGTAAATGTAACGTTTTTAAATTCAACTTTACCCCCCCGCCTTGGAACTCTTACTGGGTTTATTGGGTCTTTAATCTGTACATCAGTTTCTAGTATTTCAACAATTCTACCAATCGAAACAGAAGCTCTCGGAATAGCAATAAAAATTATAGAAATCATTAAGAAAGCGGAAACTGCTTGGATTGAATATTGTAAAAACGCCAGCATATTTCCAACCTGAAGATTACCTAATTCAATTTGGTGAGCGCCAAACCAAACAATAGTAATCATCATAAAATTCATAATAAGCATCATTGCCGGCTGAAGCAACATCATTAAACGATTAATAAAAAGATTAAGACGGGTAAGATCTTCGTTTACTTCATTAAATTTTTTTTCTTCATATTCTTCTTTATTAAAAGCTCTTATTACTCTTAAACCAGTAAGGATTTCTCTTGTTACTAAATTTAATTTATCTATTAGTTTTTGAAGTCGATCAAATTTTGGGGTAACTATTTTAAAAAGTACAATAATAATAGAAATTAAAACTATTACAGCAACTGCCATAATCCACGTCATTGATGAAACTAATTGATAAGCTTTAAAAGTAGCAAGCACTCCCATTAGTGGAGCCATAAGAGCAATTCGAAAAAGCATTATAAGCACCATCTGAATTTGCTGTATATCATTAGTAATACGAGTAATAAGAGAAGATGTTAAAAATTTATCAAACTCAACAAGAGAAAAATTTTCCACTTTAGTAAATACTGCTTCTCGCAAATTTCTAGCAAATCCTGTACCAATTCTAGAAGACAAATAACCAACAAATACAGCAGCCAAACTGCCCACAATAGCAACAAATATCATAATTAAACCGCTACGAAAAATTACTTCTGTATTTTTAGATATTATTCCTTCATTGATAATTTTTGCCATATAATTAGGCAAAGTAAGAGTAGCTGAAGATTGAAAAAATATAAAAATGACCATTAAAATAAATGGCCAAATATAGGGAGTAAAATATTTTAAAATCTTTGTTCCCGACATAATAATTGATCATTTTACTAAAAATTTCTCTTTCCGTCAATGCGATAAATATACCAAATTGCTTTTAATTAAAATTATGAAAAATATTTTTTATTAACACTTTAATCTTTAATTAAAAATCGTTTAAATTAAATAAAAAAATTCCAAAGGCATTTATTACTTTAGATAAAATTCAAAAAGTTTTAAGATTTTTATTCCAAGCAAAGCAAAATTTATATACGAAATCAAAATTTTCAAACGAACTTAGCTTCTAAATCAGAATTTTACGAACTTTTGAAATTGTTTTGCCAAATCTGATACACAAATCTAAAAAGCGAAACCTGACCTGACGAGTTGTCCGCCCGCCACCGCAGGCGGCGGGCAGGAAAACCCGACGGCTCGCGGGCAAAAATTATCCCCCTTTTTAATTTTTGCCCACTCGTTTGACTATCTTTTTAAATTTTTACCTGCGGGTATGTTAATCACGAAGTAAACTTTTAGATAATTATTATACCTTCCTTTCATAGATTCCTTAAGTAAAACTATCGTATGAACAAGTATAAAACTTGATAAATCTAAGATCATGATACATTAAAAGGAAAAAATTCCCTAGATAAAAATAGAATATTAAAAATTCAAAAAGAGAAAACATAAAACATAACATTTATATTTCCAAAATGCAGAAGGGAATTAATTTATGAGTCCATGTAAAGCTAGTCCCTATAAAGATCAAACGAAATATATGAATTATTTCAGAGAATAGTAAAACGGAATGGGGTCTAATTCTTTACAATTTTGTTTTGAACAGTAAAATAAAAAAGGAGGTAAGAAGTATATGAAACTACAAGAGAAAAAATTTCAAAAAAGACTTGAAGACTTTATTTGTAAGAGATGCAAAACGCACATTAGCGGAACAGGTTACACCGATCATTGTCCCAATTGTCTTTGGTCAAAGCACGTAGATATAAATCCTGGTGACAGAAAAGCGAAGTGTGGTGGTTTAATGGAGCCTGTTGGAGTAGAGATAAAAGGAGGGAAAAGTGTTATTTACTATCGATGCCAGAAATGTGGATTTAAATCCCGAGTAAAAGCCGCGCCTAATGACAACTTTGAGGAAATTTTGAGGCTAGTCTCTCGACCTCTTTAAGAAAAGAAACCTATTTTGGCATGCCCTTTCTTTATGATATTTTAATGATAAAATATTATGAAGAAATTATTTCATTATAGTATTCCTCATCTGGTGTATATAGAGATGACCTATGTATGTAATTCTTCGTGTGTTTTTTGCTATAACCCTTCTCGAGAAAACAAAATAAATTATAAAAAAATTGATAAAATAGTAAAAGCAGTAGCATGCTCTCATATTCCTCATGTTTATCTTATAGGGGGCGAACCATCTCTTTTAAAAACAGAAAAATTAAAAGAGTATAAAGAAAAACAAGCAGAATTGAATAAAGAAACTGCAGTTAAAGGGCGAAAAGCTAATGTGTTTAAAAAAACACCGTTTAATACGGTGCTTCAAGCATCAATACTCTAAAGATCTCCCGCAATGAAACAATTTCAAGTTACTTCAATTCCCATAAAAAAAGAATTAGAAAATTGCTATGATAAAGATGTTTATATAAAATATTGTGTAGAAAGAGACGTCCCTCTTGAATATACGAGAAGCTGTGTTTCTGTGAATGAAATACAGTGTGGTATTTTTCCTGCTTTGTTGGGATAGAAGAAATGGGTTCAGAAAAAATAATCTACTAGAAGATAAAACAGTTTATCAACATCCATTTTCTAAAATACCAACGTTTCCAGTTGTTGATTAACTTTTTATTTATATATACAAAAAGAAACAGAAATTAAAATTCAATTAAAAGATAAAGAAAATATTGCTAAAAAGTTAAAAGAATTAGGAGGCAAAAAAGAAAAATCATATACCCAAACTACTTATGGTTTCTTTTCCAATAATTTAATAGAAAAAGGAATCTTTCCAAGAATAAGGCAGGAAGATAATTCATTAGTTCTTACAGTAAAATTAAGAAAAGATAAAAAGACTAAATATTTTGAAAGGGAAGAGTATTCAATAAAGATTGATAATCTTAAAGATGCTATAAAAATTCTTCAGCTTTTGGGATATGATAGAATAAGAGAATTCACAAAATTCAGAGAAGAGTGAATCTTTAAAAGACCAGTTAAGGTCAATGTTGATAAATTAAATTTCGGTAGGTTTATAGAGATAGAAGGGCCAAAAAAAGAAATAGAAAGAATGGTAGATGATTTAGGTTTTCAAGACAGGGAAAGATTTGCTAAAGCTTATTTATCATTAGAAGATGATTTTAAGTCAAGAAATAAAAATAAAAAAATAAAAAAATCTTTGTGGTGAAGGTTTTTATTTTTTTGTTTATTTATATATATTCTCTTGTTTGTTTACTTTGACCCTACATTAAAACAATAAACGAAAATTGTTTTTTTATCTTAGGTTTACCCTTATTGTTTAATTTATACTTTTAAGTAAAGATTGTAAAAAAGTTAATAAAAAAATGCGGCAAATAAGTTCATATTTGCCGCATGGTTTTAATAAATTATATTGATTAAACGATGAGCCTGACGCTCGGCTTCTTCAACGTACGTTTTGATGCTTTCTTGTCGCTTAATTTTACCATCGGAAAGAAGATAAACATCAGTGGGGAAAAATCGTTTTAAAAATTGACGGTCATGCGAAACAAGTAAAATTGTGCCTTCATACCGAGCTACCATTTTTTCAAGAGCTTCAATTGCTTCTAAATCAAGATGGTTAGTTGGTTCATCCAAAAGCAACACATTAACTGAAAGAGCAGAGAAAAGAGCAAAAAGAAGTCGAGCTCTTTCTCCTGGGGAAAGAAATGAGATTGGTTTATCAATCTCTGTTGCTTTAAATCCAAATTTTACAAACAGAGCGTATGTCTCTCGAATAGTAAAATTTGTCTTTCGGAGAAGAAAATTTTTAATACTTTCTTCACGCGGAAGATTATCATGTTCTTGAGTAAGATTGCCAATTATAAGACCATTACCACGGTTAATTTTACCTTCAAGAGACGACAATTCGCCACTAATTGTTCGTAAAAGCGTTGTTTTTCCACTACCATTCACTCCAAGAATTACTATGCGACTACCATAAGGAATAGAAAGTGAAATCGGACCAATCCTGAGTTTACTATCAGCATAACTTGCTATCAAATCTACAAGCACAATTTCTTTTCCTCCTTTAGATTTTGTTGGTTTAATGTCTATACAAAACAGATCTCGTTCTAATGGTTTTTCGATAATTTCCATTCGCTCTATTCGTTTTTCAATCGCTTTTGCCTGCTTACCAGATTTACCTGCCTTCTCACGTTTAAAGCCTCGAAGAAATTTATCATTGTCAGTACCAATATAGCGTGAACCAGAAATAGTTTTTTGCTTTTTCTTTTGAAGTTGATCTTCAAGTCGTTCAATTTTTTCTTGTTGCTCTTTATGCTTCTGCCACTGTTGTATTAATTCCTTTTCTTTTCTCAACAAATAGTCCGAATACCTCCCGTTAATTATATTAAGTGTTTTTGTATGCCAATCAATTTCGAAAATTTTTCGTACAATTCGATCAAGAAAGAGACGATCATGGGAAACAATGATAGAAGTCGCATCAGTTCGCGCAATAAAACTTTCAAGCCAAACAAGCGCAGGAATATCAAGATTATTAGTTGGTTCATCTAAAAGCAAAATATCTGGATCAGACAAAAGAACACCCATCATAAATACTTTACTTTTTTGGCCAGAAGAAAGTGAATTGATTTTGCAGTTACTCGAAATATCGATTAAGCCAAAACCGGTAAGCATTACCTCTAAACGATGATCGAAAGCATAGCCATTGCGACGTTTATACTCAGTCATTGCTTCTTGAGATTTTTCCATTTTTTCTTCGAGATTAGCAATACCAGATATTCGACGTAAATAATCACGAATTGTTTCGTTAGAAATAAGGCTTGTGTCTTGCGGCATATAACCGATAATCGCATCCTTCCTTGTCATAACTTCGCCAGAATCGGGTTCAATTATACCGGCTAAAATTTTTAAAAGCGTTGTTTTTCCAGTACCATTGTAACCAATTAAGCCAACTTTTTGTCCTCGTTCTAAAGAAAACGATACATTTTCCAGTATCGTTACCGCTCCATAACTTTTGCAAATTTTATCTGCTTTTATTTCCATAATAAATACCTCCTTGATTTTTATTAAGGGCAATTCTTCTATTTTTGCCCATGTTTCTTGTTTAAAAAATTTTTAAAGTACACCTTCGATAATATTCAAAAACTAAAATGATCTAAATAAACAAAATGAATATATAAATCGAAGCTATACGTAGTTTTACATATTTTAATTCTTATTTTAATTTTACTTTTAATTAATAAAGTCTTTAAATTAAACTGTTTAAGTTTTTTAACCAATCTTTCAGTGAATAAATCATTATCGTTAGCACTAATCGGATTTTTCTACAATCTTAAAAGATTAGAATAACTTTTAATAATCGAAAAAAATGATAAAATGTTGATTGCTTAAAATCAAAATAATTTTTTTTTAATTTCTACTATTAGGTTATTAGCTATTGGCGGATATATTTTTTCTCTTTCAATTTTCTTTAGAGAAATCCATTTAAAATTATTATGCTCAAATTCATTATCTCCATTAAGGATTGGAATTGGTTCTATTCCTGAAACATAGCAATAACTAACATATCCTTTGATTTTTGTCTTGCTGCCTTGTTCAGTATCAATCTCATCATTAACAATGGCTATTAATTCGGGCATTGTCTGTGGACTAAAGCCCGTTTCTTCTTTTAATTCTCTTAGTGTCGCATTCAACCAAGTTTCTCCTATGTTAATTCCACCCTTTACCGGTTCCCATTGATTATTATTAACTCTTTTAAGCAAAAGAACGTTTTTCCCACTATCAATTACAAAAATCATAACTGCCATAATTATATTTTCTTTTTTTTCTGGGTTACCCATATTAATATTAATTTTTTAAATAATTATCATTTTTAAAAGTTTAAAATTTTATTATTATATTGTAACATGCCACAAGTAGTGCAATAAACAGAATTTTTTGCTCTTAATTTTGAACTGCAGTAAAGACATTTATTTCCATTTTTTATTGGCTTATATTTATTATTAGAATTTAAAATATCAAAAAGAAAACATTCGAATCCGCTTCCAAAATTAATGTTATATTTGTTCCTATATTTATCGATGTCGGCATAGTTATTATATTTTTTAATTAGAAAATCCAAAGTAGAAGCGCCTGTAAACGCCATCATTTGAGGCCGATTAATAATAATATTCGGCAATTTTTTTTCAAAAGCTTTTCTTAAAATATATTTTGTTATTTTTGTTCCGTCTTTACTCTTTTTGATTCTGTATTTTAATGGAATTTTCAATGCAAAATTTATTATGTTTAAATCATAAAAAGGCATTATTATTTTAATTCCAAGATAATTAGCAATTTTTTCTGTCATTACATTAATATCTTTCATTCTAATATTAATAAATTCTTTTAATGAGTCATCATCATCTTTCCAATTTAACATTACAGGAAAAGAACCAAATAAATCATCAGATCCTTCGCCTGTAGCAATCGTAGCAATATCGTTTTTTTTCGCTATCCCTAATCCCTTCAAAAGAACAATTCCGGCCGAAACCCAATATATATTAAAATTCTCTAAGATAAGTACAACTTTTTTTATTAACCTAGGTATTTCCTCATCGTTAATAGTAACAAAAAGATGTGTTTTAATATTTATCTTTCTAGACACAATTTTTGCAAATTTTTGATCAGGTGAATTAATTTTATTTTTAATAACAGTAATAACTTTTAAATTTTTATTATATTTTTTTCCCAATAGGGTAATAACACTACTGTCTATCCCACCCGACAATAGAACAGCATCAGGACAATTATTTTTTATTGTTTCATCAAGTAGTCTAAATAATCGATTTTTATAATAGGTTAGTTTTTGTTGCATAATACGTTGGAAATTAAGGATAAATTATTGTTCAACTCATTTATGAAAGTTCTAATATTGTTAGTTTTTTTATTTGTTCCTTCAAAAATAAATGGGACATTATTAAAATTTGATATTTGCGATACTTCATAATAAATATCTCTTAACCATGAAATATTTTTTTTGTCAAAAAGGTTATGATTTTTATAAGCAAAATGAAATTCTTTTATTTGTTTGTAGTTATTTTTAACAAAATCTAAAAAAATCTTTTTATTAAATTTTTCTTTATTCCAAAAATGATTTATGTCGCAAACAATAAATTGTTCTAATTTTAGACTATTATGCATTATAAGATCGTTTTCTACTCCAATCTTTTGTTTATATTTAATAAATTTGTATCCGTATTTTACAAAATCAGCATAATGAAAAACTAATAATTTTATGTCTAGTTTTGCATCTAAGTATCTAATATCCTGCATAATCTTATTTAGGCCTATTTCTTTCCAATCTTTTCTAGGTAAATGTAAATGGATCTGTTTTTTATTGTTTTTTAAAAATAATGAATTTTTATATGATTCAAAATATAAATTATATGTTTTTTTATCATAAAAACTTAATTCTATAATATTAAGATTCTTGCTTAATAAATGTTTTAAAAAAAATTCAATTTTATCAGAAGAATTTAATATTCTGTAATGTGCTCCTAATGATATACCAATCATATTCTTTGTTTTAAAATGTTTTCAAAATTATCTGGGTCAACAATTAATTGAAAATATTGTTTTTTAGTTAACCCCTTAATACCATATTTATAATAAGTAAATTTATCCATTTTTTGTATATCGGTAATATCTATGTTTTTTTTATTTTTTATTTCATCAAAAGGAGAATATGATGTCGGACGTATCACTATATTATTTTTTTTCATTAATGAAAATAATTCAAAAATATCATCTTTAGTCTGATAAGGTATTCCTAGCATAATTAAACCTTTTAAAATAACTTTGTATTTATTGCAATATTTTGCCACTGTTACAATTTGTTCTTTTGAAAATTGTTTTTTTATATAAATTGAAGATTTATTAATAGTTTCCAGGCCTACCGATATTTTATAGCAACCTGCTTTGGCCATAGCACTAATTAAGGATTCATCGGTTAATAAATCAACTCTACTTGTTACGCACCATGATGTCTTGATTTTCCTTTTAATTATTTCTTTACATAGCTTCAAAACCCACTCGTTATCAGAATTAAAGGTTGGAGCAAAAAATTTAAAACTTGTAAAATTGTCTTTATTCCTTTCAATAAAATCACATATTTCTGTAGTATTTTTTCTTCTTTCATGCAATCCAAAGGTACAAGAAGCAAAACAATATCTACAATTAAAGGGACAACCCCTGGCAACTGTTATTGTTAATTCTTTTTTTCTATTCAAGTTATTATAAAAATTAATTGGCGCATTTTTAATATCGGTAAACTTCCAGTTATTAAAAAGAAATTCTCCCTTAAACTCTTGATTTATCTTCTTAATATATACTCCTGATGGTTGAATACTTTTATCTTTAATATAATTAATATAATTCAACAATGACAATTCCCAATCTCCGCTAGTAACAATAGCATCAAAACAATCAAAATTTTTAAAGAAATCGGGAATAAAATTAACAATATCACCATATATTATAATTTTTTTATTGTCATCGATAGTTTTTAAAAATTCGGCAAATCTTATTGTTTGAGAGATATTTTCCACCCTGACCAAAAGGATTATTATTGAAAAATTTTCTTTTAAAATTATTTTACATAAATCAAAAATACTGAATTGATGGTCGAGACAATCAATTGATTTGAGTTTTATATTTTTTTGATTACCGAGAAAACTTGCGATTTCCCAAAAATAAGTATATCTTTTAGGAATAGTAATGTGGATTGGCCTTGTTCCTGTTTGTTTGGGATAAACATGCAATATTTTCATATTTGTAAATTAATTAACTAAAATTATTATAAACAAGTTATGGAATTTTTCCAGCTTTATCTATATAAACAATGGTGAAACACTATACAATTTTAGGATAGATTCAAGTTTTTAACGCAACACTTTTCGACCTTTATTTTCTTATCTGATTTTGGATTAAATTAGTCCAATTGCGCCAAGCGTCTGTACTTTGTGGTTTATCCCATTATTTAGAATTTGCAAGCTTAATTTCTCTCTATAAAATTTATAAAGAGTAAGATTCGTTACTCAGAAACTCATTAAAATTATCAGGAAAAGGGAAACATTTTTCATAGTTAACTCCTATATCACCAAAATGATACTTATATTTTGATCTTTTTTTATCGCACAGAAAAAATGTGTTTCCACTATAACAGTATTTGTTTTTATCAATATAATGACAGCCGAAATGATTTTCATTTGCTCCGGTGGTAGGATTCGAACCTACAACCAAAGGCTTAACAGGCCTCTGCGCTACCGTTGCGCTACACCGGAATAATAATCTCTTTTTATATAATTTTATTTTATTTTTTTCAATACCCTTTAAGTTTTTTTATTTTTTCATGCTCTCTAATTTTCTGTAAAGCCTTCGCTTCAATTTGTCTAATTCTTTCTCTTGTAACTTTAAATTCTTTTCCCACTTCTTCTAATGTATGAGTCACTCCATCTTCTAATCCAAATCTCATTGATAATATTTTTTGTTCTCTTGGGGTTAAATCTACTAAAATTTCATTGAACCTGTCTTTTAATAAAGACCTTGCGGTATGATGAACAGGGGAAACAGTTTTTTCATCTTCAACAAATTCTGCTAAAGCGCTGTCTTCTTTATCTTCTCCAACTGGCATATCTAAGGAAACAATCTCTTGTGATATTTTTTTTATATGATGAACTTTATCAACCTCAATGCCCATTTCTGACGCTATTTCTTCTGGCATTGGCTCTCTTCCTAAATCTTGAAGTAATCTTCTTCTCGCCTGATTATATTTTGAAATAGTCTCTACCATATGAACCGGTATTCTAATTGTTCTTGCTTGATCTGCTAGTGCTCTGGTAATTGATTGTTTTATCCACCAAGTGGCATAAGTTGAAAATTTATAACCTTTTCTCCAATCAAATTTCTCAACCGCTCGAAAAAGACCAAGATTTCCCTCTTGAATTAAATCAAGCAAAGTTAAATTTGGAGATCTTCCGACATATTTTTTGGCAATAGAAACAACAAGCCTTAAATTTGCTCTAGCTAATTTTTTCTTTGCCTCTTCATCTCCTTTTTCAATTCTTTTTGCTAATTCTTTTTCCTCTTCAGCAGTAATAAATGGAATTTTTCCAATCTCTTTTAGATAAAGCTGAATTGGATCAACTTTTTCTTCTTGTGCTTTTGTTTTTTTTGTTTTCGGCTCTATCTCTAAATATCCTTTGTTTTCTTTTATCTCTATTCCCTCTTTTTCTATTTCATTATACAGTCTTTCCAGTCCTAAAATATCTTTCTCTATATTAGGAAAGTAATATAAAATCTCTGATTGAGTAATAAAGCCTCTTTCTCTTCCTTTTTTAATTAATTCTTGAAGTTTTTCCTCTTTAAAAACACTGTTTTTTATTTTTTCTTTTTTTGTTTTTTTCTCTGTTTTTGATTTTTTCTTTCCTTCTTTCTTATCAACCTTTTTTATTTTCATTTTTCTTTTTAATTTTGCGGAATCCTTTTTTTTCGTACTCTTTTTTTCTTTTTTGTTTATTTTTTGCTTATCTGTTTTTCTGTTTTTTTTAATTTTTTTATCTTTTGCTTTTTCTTTTTTCTGATTTTTTGTAGAGGAATTATTTTTCTTTTTTTGAATTTTATTTTTTTTGCTTTTCATATTTTTAAGATGTTTCTAAATCATTTTTTATTTTAGAATAAGAATTAAAATCTTCCATTAGTTTTTGAATTTGGGAAGAATTATTTTGCCCTTCTGCTTCTTTAATTTTAAACCCTATTTCATTTAATTTATCTTTTATATTTAAAACTTTAATTTCTTTTAAGCAATACTGGAATTCTTTTTCTAAATTTATTCCTGGATCAATCTCCATAACTTCTGCCCTAAAAGACAACATATCTATTAAACTTTTAATATTGTTTTCTAAGTTTTTATCTAAATAATTAGCATTTTGGGGAGAAGTCATAGTTTTTATTATCTGAAGATATTGGGGAGAAAATAATCTTAAATCTTCTTCTTTTAAGTAAGAGGCAAGTTGAGGAAATTTTAAAAATAAAGTTATTAAATATTCCTGTAGCATATCTTTTTTCGTTTTTGAAGAAACGTAAAATGGCTCTTTTATATTTTTATCAATCTCTTCTTCGATTTTATTATCTTCTAATTTAAAATTTTGTGAAGTAGGAATTTTCTTTAATTCCTCAAAAACATCTTCTTCTTTCACATTTAAAATTTCAGACAAATCCTTTACCCATAAAGTTTGCTCAATTTTATTTGGAATATTTTTAATAATTGGCAAAATTGTTTTAGCAATTTCTTTTTTTCCTTCAATTGTATCTCTATTAAAATCTTTTAAAACTTTTTCAAAATAAAAATCATGAATAGTTTTTGCGTTTTTAACCAAATCCTCCCATAACTTAATATCTTTTAAAACAACATCAGCCGGGTCTAAATCTTCTGGCATTGTAATCACTTTAATATTAAACCCTAAAGACTGCGCTAAATCTATTCCTCTTTTTGTTGCTGAATCCCCAGCAACATCCATATCAAAAGCAGTAAATAAATTATCAGAATATCTTTTTAAAATTCTTAATTGATATTCAGTTAATCCTGTACCCGAAGCAGCAACCACATTTTCAAAACCAGATTGATTTACCATAATAGCGTCCATATAACCTTCAACTAAAATACAAAAATCTTTTCTTCTTATTTCTAAATTCGCCATATTCAAACCATAAAGAGTTCTACTTTTGTCATAAAGTAATGTATTTGAAATGTTTATATATTTTCCTCCTTCATCATTTTTTTTCACTTCTTCAAAAACTCTTCCCCCAAAACCAATCACTTGAGAAGTAATATTAAAAACAGGAAACATAATTCTTCCACGAAAACGATCATAATAGTTTTCTTTTTTTTCTGATTTTAAAGAAAGCCCTGCTTTTAAAACTTCTTCTCGGGTATAACCTTTGCCAACTAAAAAATCAGACAATGAACGCCAATTATTAGGAGCATATCCTAATCTCCATTTTTTTATAGTTTCTTCTTTTAATCCTCTTTTTAATAAATACTCTTTTGCTTTTTTTCCATTTTCGCTTTTTTCCAATTGTTTCTCAAAAAACTGACATGACAACTCGCAAATTTCAAATAATCTTTTTCTTTCTGTTTTTATTTTTGGGTCTTCTCTTTTTAATTCTACGCCAGCCCTTTGCGCTAAAATTTTTAATGCGTCTCCAAATTCAACGCCTTCAATTTCTCTAATAAACGCAAAAATATCCCCTCCTTTTCCGCATCCAAAACAATGCCAAATCTGACGGGAAGGAGAAACAAAAAATGAAGGCTTTTTATCAGAATGAAAAGGACAGGGCGCTCTATAGTTTGCACCTGTTTTTTGAAGTTTCACATAACTACCAACAACATCGACGATATCTAATCGATTTTTTATTTCATCAATAGGAGAATCAAGCATATTATTTTATTAAAATTCGTAATTATTATAACACAAATTTTAAAAAATTAAAATTTTTAAAATATAATTTTTAAAATATTAAAAATTAAACTCTGTTGTTTTTAAAGGCGCAAAGGAATACAATAAATGATGATAAAATATATTTTATGAAAATAGCCCAACTTGTTTCAAATTTATATGATGTTAATACTTTCTCCGATAGAGCGATTTATTCTCATGTTGCCTGGCTAACTAATGGCCTTGTTGATAAAGGAAATAATGTTTCTTTGTTCGCATCTGGAAAATCTCAAACAAAAGCAAATTTATTTTCGGTTATTAAAAAACCTACATCTTTATTGAAGATAAGCGAAGAGGAAAGAAAATATTATATTCATCTTCTTATTTCAAAATGTTATTCATTGTCAGAAAAATTTGATATTATTCATTCTCATTTTAATCTATTAAGTTCTTTTTATTCAAATTTAGTAAAAACACCAACTGTTCAATCTCTTCACAGTCCAATAACTAATGAATTAAAACAATTTCTTCTTTATTTTAAAAGAAATCGTTATGTTTCATTTTCTTTAGCTCAACAAAAAACAATGCCTGAATTAAATTGGGTTGGAAATATTTATCATGGGGTAGATACAAAAATTTTTTCTTTTAACAAAAATCCTCAAGATTATTTTTTATACATAGGAAGAATCACTGAGGAAAAAGGAGTGCATTTGGCAATCAAAGCAGCAAGAAGCGCTGGAGTAAAATTAGTAATCGCTGGAAGAAGCTATCCAAAAGAAGGATACTGGCAAAAAGAAGTTGAAAAATATATTGATGATAAAAATATAAAATACGTTGGTGAAGCAAATTTTGAACAAAAAATTAATTTATACCAAAACGCTAAAGCAGTGCTTTTTCCAACTCAATATGAAGAAGTTTTTGGATTAGTAATGATTGAAGCAATGGCTTGTGGAACGCCAGTAATCGGATGGAAAAAAGGATCAGTACCTGAAATTGTTTCCCATAAAAAAACAGGTTTTGTTGTAGATAGTGTTTCTGATATGGTAAAAGCAATTAAAAAAATTAATACAATAAAAAGAGAAGAAGTTCGCCAAAGGGCAGAAATTTATTTTAGCCTTGAAAAAATGGTTTCTGGATATTTAAAAGTGTACTCTCGAATTTTAGAAGAAGAAAAATATAAAAACAATAAAAAAATAAATTAATTTGCTTGATATATTTTTAAATCGTTATATTATAAATTATAATCTATACTTAGATTATAATTGCACTTTAAAACATAACAAGAACTAAAAATTTAAGGAGGCTATTTATGAAATACAAGGTTAGATTTGTTTATTATTATTACACTAAGACTGATACCATTTTAGCTAATATCTATGATGTAATCCTCCGGGAGAAAAATTTATTATACGCATTGGAAATTGCTGAAGTAGTTGTAAAAAGAGAAGTAAAAAAATCTTTTTTACCAAACACTATGTGTTTCGTTAGTATAACGGATGAAAAAGAGCAAATATATGTTAATAATTTAGCTAAAGAGAAAAACTATATAACACCATTGCCTCTTTTTCCTAAAAATATCGAGATTGTCCCATTATCAGATAAAAACCATAACAAATTACCGACTACTTTTTGCGATACAAAAGAAAAATTTTTTACCATAACTTATAACCCCTAAAATTTTTAAAGCCCTAAAATATTTTAGGGCTTTTTAATTATTTCATTTCTTTTTCTAACCATTTTATCGCGCTATAATTATCTTCTCTTTTTCTTTTGGAAATAAAAAAATATTATTATTAAAATTTATAATATTAAAATATTTTAATATTATGGACCCGGGGAGAATTGAACTCCCATCTCCGCAATGCGAATGCGATGTATTGCCGTTATACTACGGGCCCATTTTTTTAAAATTTTCGGGGCGCCGGGAATTGAACCCGGTCTACGCCCTCCCGAAGGGCGCGTACTACCGTCATACTCCGCCCCGCTTTTTAAACTACCCAATATTTTTGTTTTGTCATTTGGTCTCTTTTCATTTCCACGTCTTCTATTTCTTTTTGCGCCTTCTCGTATAATTCTTTAAATTCTTTCTCAGATAAAGTTTTTAATTTTTCAACTTCTTTTTTTAAAACCTCTTTTTTGTTTTTTTTAGGATCCGAAAGCACATAACTTAACAATATAGTTAAAACCTCGCCGACTTTAGGCCCAGGCTTTATTTTTAAAATTTCTATTACATCATTTCCGTTAATTTTTAACATTTTTACAGAAATCGGATCTTGACTTACTTTTTCAATTATATATTTTAAATGGCGAAGCTTATAAGGCTCTGCTTTTGGGACACCAGAACCAATCCTGTCAGCCATTCTTAACTGTAATAACTCTTCCATATTTTCTAATCCAACATTTTTAACTAACCTTCTAACAGATGATTCTGAAACCTCTCCAACGTTGTAATAAAAAAGATGATATCGGACAAGTTTTGTTATCTTTTCAATGTCTTTTTGAGGAAACTTTAATCTTTTAAGTATTTGATAAGTCATTTTTGCTCCCACAATTTCATGATTATAAAAAGTAGCATCTGGCCCCTCTCCTTTTTTAACTCTCGGTTTAGCAATATCATGAAACAAAGCCGCAATCCGAACATTTTGATTAAATTTTTTTTCAGCAGCATATTTTAAAGACAATAGAGAATGAGTATAGCAATCATAAATATGATGTTTGTTTTGGCTTACTCCATAACCCTCTTCTATCTCTGGAATAATGAATTTTAAAAGACCTAATTTTCTTAACATCTCTATTCCTTTATCTGGAAAATCAGAATTAATAATTTTTAAAAACTCATCTCTTATCCTTTCTTTTGAAATCTCTTGAATTAAAAAAGCGTTCTTAATTATTGCCTCTTCTGTCTCTTTTTCGATTTTAAAATTAAAAATCGTAGCAAATCTTACTGCCCTCATCATTCTCAAAGCATCCTCATTAAATCTTTCATAAGGATTTCCAACTGCTCTAATAGTTTTATTCTTTAAATCTTTTCTTCCGTTGAATAAATCAATAACTCTTGCCTTTTTGTTTAAAACCTCTAACGCCATTGCATTAATAGTAAAATCCCTCCGAGACAAATCTTCTTCTAGGGTTTTAGCAAATTTTATTTCATCTGGATGTCTTTTGTCAGTATATTTTGATTCTTTTCTAAAGGTGGTAATTTCTATTTCTTTTAATTTCGGGTTTTTACTTTTTGTTAAAACAGTAACAGTAAAAAATTTATTTTCATAAAAACTATCAGGAAAAATTTTTTTAATTTCCAATGGTTTAGCGTCTGTTGTAATATCCCAATCTTCAGGATCTTCTCCTCTTAATAAATCCCTCACACACCCACCAACAATATAAGCCTTAAAACCTTCTTTATTTAAAGTTTTAATAATATCTTTAATTTCTTTTGGAATTTTCATTTAAAAAAAATTTAATAATAAAAATAATTTTAAATTATTTCATCTGGCTTATTTTATCTTTTTTTCTTGTTTTTTTCAATTTATCTGATAAAATTTAATTAGCATTTAAAAAATAAAGCCCCCGTAGCTCAATGGAAAGAGTGCCGGACTTCGGATCCGGCGATGAGGGTTCAAGTCCTTCCGGGGGCATTTAAAAATAAAATGGAAAAAATAAAAATTGCTTTTTTTGAAACAGAAGATTGGGAAAAAGAATATTTAGAAAACCATCTTAAAAATTTTGATATAATATTTTTTAAAGATAAAATAAACTCTTTAACTTTTAAAAAAATTAAAGATGTAAATATTTTATCTACTTTTATTTATTCAAAAATCGATAAAAAAGTTTTAAATTCTTTAAAAAATTTAAAGTATATTACTACTCGCTCAACTGGATTTGACCATATTGATTTAAAATCTTGTAAAAGAAAAAATATTTTAGTTTCAAATGTTCCAACCTATGGAGAAAATACAGTTGCTGAACATACCTTTGCTTTAATTTTAACTTTATCAAGAAAAATTTATCCTGCTGTTGAAAGAGTAAAAAGAGGGGATTTTTCTTTAGATAATTTAACTGGTTTTGACTTAAAAAATAAAACATTGGGAGTAATTGGAGTTGGGCATATTGGGAAAAATGTTATTAAAATCGCAAAAGGATTTCAAATGAAAATTTTAGCTTACGATATTATAGAAAACAAAAAATTAGCTAAAAAAATGGGGTTTAGATTTGTTTCTTTTGAGGATCTCTTAAAAAATTCTGATATTGTTACCCTGCATGTTCCTTATAATAAAAAAACTCATCATTTAATAAATATTAAAAATTTAAAATTATTCAAAAAAGGAGCAATTTTAATAAATACATCAAGAGGAGGAATTTGCGACGCAACAACTTTAGTAAAAGGGATAAAAGAAAATATTTTTTCGGGATTAGGGCTTGATGTTTTAGAAGAAGAGTCTTTTATTAAAGAAGAAAGAGAACTTTTATCTTCTATTTTTAGAAAAAAAACTAATTTAAAATCTTCTTATGAAAGTTTAAAAACAGCTCTTGAAAATCATATGCTAATTAACCAGGAAAATGTAATTATTACTCCTCATAATGCTTTTAATAGCCAGGAATCATTAACAAAAATATCAGAAACCACTGTTAAAAATATTAAATCTTTTATAAAAGGAAAACCAATTAATTTAGTGATAAAAAAATGAAAAATATAATAAAAATATCTTTTTTTTGTTTTCTTTTTTTGTTATTTTTTGCAAATCAATCTTTTGCCCAAACCTCAGGATGCCCAACAGGATTAGTTCCATGCGGAGGACAAGATTGTCCTTGCCAATTTTGTCATTTTTTTATAATGTTTGACAATATCTTTAATTTTGTTTTATTTAGAATTGTCCCTATTGTTGCTGCTTTACTTATTGCAATCGCTGGATTTATGTTTATTTTTGGATATGCAGATCAACAAGGAGCAACAATAAATAAAGCAAAAGAATTATTTAAAGCAATAATTATAGGAATGGTAATAATTTATTGCGCTTGGCTTATAGTTAATTTATTTTTTACTGCTATGGGAGTTAAAATTTTTAACCCAAGTACTGGACAAAACTGGTTTGAAATTGATTGTCCTATTTCTAATACTCCTCCTCCCGCTAATCAAGGAACTGTTCCAACTCCAGGACAACAAAACCAATCAAATCAACAGGGACAACAAAACCAATCAAATCAATCTAATATTTCAATTCCTATACAAAAGAAATGCGAAGATTGCGGAAAAGGTTTTGTAAATAGATGTGACATGGTAGAATGCGCAAAATTAGGAAATTGCACATTCGTAGTCCATCTATTTTGGGGAGAATGTAAACCTCTTGAACAATAAATAAAGCCCCGCTAATTCAACTGGCAGAATAGCTCCCTCTTAAGGAGAAAGTTGCAGGTTCGAGTCCTGCGCGGGGCATCAGTAAGAATTTTCAAGCATTTAAGAAAAATTTTTATGATTACAAAATCGACAAAATTTCA
>JAKPCP010000012.1 GCA_029553225.1 bacterium
ATTCTTTCTTTTAACTCCTCGTCAGACAACCTATTAAAATTTTCTTCGCTTTTTGCTTCTGTTTTATTTTTTTTCTGATTATTAGAAAAAATCTCTCTTCCCCAGAAACCAAAACCGCAAACCAAAATAAACAATATTAAAAAAATTATTATTTTTTTCTTCATCTCATTATTTTCTTCTATTTTAACAAAATTTATATTTTAAAAAAATATGGTATAATAAATTATATGCCAAAAGAATTATTATTATTTGATGCTGATTTCTTTAAAAAACACCCAGAAAAAGTAAAAGAAATGATTGAAAAAGCATTTGAGGAAGCAGATAAAAAAGAAAGTGGAAAGAATTCAAAAGAAAATAAGGACAAGGCAAAAAAAGAAAATAATAAAAATTAAAGAAACCAGAAATCAAAAAAATCTATTTTTATCTTTTAAAACGAAAAATCGCTACGATTCTTTAGTAAATTTTTATTATTTTTTTATAAATTAATCTCAAAAATTTTACTTCTCTCTTTAAATCCTTTAATTAATCTAATTCTTGAATCTGAAATATTAAAATAAGAAGATAAAATTTCAACCACCTCTTTATTTGCCTCTCCTCTCTTTGCTTCTGCCCTCACTTTTATTTCAAAACTATCATCTGATTTTTTTATTATCTCTTCTTTTTTTGAATTCGGATAAACTTTAACCTTAATTAACATTTTTATTTTAACTCTTTTAATCTTGTTTTATACATTTTAAGCCACTCTTCTGACAATGACCAATCTTTAAATTTAGATTATAATCACAAGAACAAACATCTTTTTTCATAAATTTTAGTTATTTTTAATTTATTAAAAACAACTTTTTTGATTCAAAATCACCTAATCTATTAATTATTTTTTCAATTATATTAAAACAATCTTCTATAGCATTAATTTCTTTTCTTATTTTTCTTTTAATAATTATTTTTTAAGTATTAAAATTGTGTTTACAAAATTTTATTTTCTAAAGCTTCTTCAAATACTTTTTCAGATTGCTTATTATAAAAAGGCAGCCCAATTAATTTAAAATCTTTATTTTCCATATCTATTAGTAAATTTCTTTGTAGTTTAAATTTTTTTTCTATATCAAGTAAAAATTTTTGCTTCCATTCATCATTTTTTACTAAAAATTCTCCTTTTGGCTCAATAAAAACTTGATAGACGGTAATTTTGTGATTTTTTTCTTTTAAAAGCATTACAAAATCTGGTTCAAATGCCCTGCCTTCGTCAAAATCATAAACTTGAAAAAACTTTTCATTCCTTAATAAAATAATATCTGAGTATTTTTTCTTTAACTCATCTATTAATCCGCTAATAAAATTAATAAAACTTTTTTCCTCGCTTGTCCCATAAAACGAATTTTGCCCATACCAATCCGCAGTCTCTAAATTAACTTCTGTAGACTCTTTTTGTTCTATCTCATCTTTGTCTATCTTTATCTTTTTATTTTTAAAAATCTCCCAAAGTCCTTCTGGTTTAAATAAAGTTGTTCCTATAAATTCTGAAGTATTTATTTTCGCTTGCTCTGTTATTTCTTTAACTACAGATAAAATAATTGCTAATTTATCATTTTGTGTTAAATTTTTTATTTTATTCTCCGGTCCTATTATTTCTATTTCAACTTTTCTTAAGTAATTATCAGAGATAATAAATTCTTTTATTGATTTTAAATGAGGAAAATATTTTTTTAATGTTTCAAATTTATAAAATTCTAATTTATCCAGCGCGCCTCTCACAAGATTTTCTCCAAATTCAGAAATTTTACACTTCACTTTCTTTTTTACAATATTTTTCGATTCTTTTGTTTCTCCCAACTCATCTAAAATAAATTCCTCCTTAATTTCACCTGTTTTTATTTCATATATATATTGTTTTTTAATTTTCGCATCATTTAAACTTTTTATATCTTCTCGTGAATTTAATACTCTATCATTTATAAAAATATAATCATTTTTCCATCTTTTCTTAATATTTTCTTTAACAAATAAATCTTTCTGAATATATTTTTCTGGCATAATTCCAATTTCTGTAAGAGTGCTTTTTATTTCATCAATATATTTTGGATTATGGGCACTATGATAATGTAATGTTTCTAAAATTCTCAATTCGTTTTCAATATCCTCATCAAATTTTCTTTTATATTTATCCTGAACAGAATCTAATTGAAATGGAAAATACCTTGCGCCTCTTCCAATAAGTTGTGCCTCACCCATTGTTGTATTCCCTGGCTGGTATTTACCGTGAACCCATCTCCCGTCTCTTGTATCATACAATCTTACAATATCAAAAAGATTTAATACATCCCATCCTTCATTTAGCATATTTACTGCAAAAATTGCCCTTATTTCATTATTTTTACTTTCTAATGAGTTTAATTTTAATTGTTTTTCCTCATCAATATTCTCTGAATCCAAAAGCATCACTTTTTCTTTTGAAAAATCTTCTTGCAATTCTTTAATTAAGTTTTCAAAAGTTATATTCTCTTTTTCGAAATAATTAAATGCTTTTTCTAAATCTGTTTCTTTTGTTCGCGATTCTATTTCTTGAATGTCTTGAATTTTTAAATTTTTAATTTTTGCCAAAAATTCTTCATAATTTTCCTTTGATTCTTTAATACTCTTTGACTTAAAAAGAATAATTGGTTTTAAATGTAATTTATATTTTTCTGCTATCTTCCGACGATATTGGCTTAAAATAACTGCCTGCAATGCTCTATCTAATACTTCTAAATCTGCTTGCAAAACCTCTATTTCTTTTGAATATTTATCTAATCTAAACTGTTTTAAATCATATTGAAAAATAATCTTGTCTTCATATTTCTGCTTGATATTTTGATTGCTTAAATCAATAGTCGCGGTAAATTCCAACAAAATATTTTTAATATTGCTTTTTAATATTTCTTGAACTGTATATTCCCAACTTTTTTCTAATTCAAGCTCTTTTCTGTCTTGTTTTGTAATTGTTTGTAAATGGTGCGCCTCGTCAGAAATTAAAACAATTTCTTTGTCGGTAAAATCTTCATAAGTCAAAGCGTTTTCTTTTGGAGAATTTAAACGGATATGCAACCCCTGGATTGTTGTAAAAAGAATATTTATATCATCTGGACTTGCTGTTTCAAAATTTTGGACTTCTTTTACAAAAACTTCTTTTCCGCCAAATTTAATTTTTGGCGCAAAAAGATATTTTTCAGATAAAGTATTTAAGAAATTGTCTTTTGTTTTTTCAATAATATTTACGCTGTTTACAAAAAAGATAAAGTTACGATAACCCTGTTTATAAAGCTGTAAAATATTGGCAGCCATAATCAGCGTTTTACCACTGCCGGTTGCCATATGAAATAGTAAATGTGCTGGATAAGCTCGTTTTTGATAATTTTTAAAATAAAAATCAAACCGGCCGAGCGCTTCTTTTTGATAATCGCGCAATTCAAACTTTGGGTTAAGATTTTGGGTTACTTCATCGTCAATCCGTGAAGTAAAAAAATCTTCTCCCAATGATTCCTTATTAGCATTAAAGGTTTCGTAAAGCATAGTTTTTAAAAAATAGTTTTCGTTATTTTTTCTACGCCATTTATTAGTTCTTCAATCTCTTTTTTAGTGGGCTCTTGCTTTTTATCGTGATCGCATAAATTTCTTAAATCCGCTAAATGTTGAATAAAACGCCAAGTTGGTATTTCAATTACACTATTATCTTTAAGCAATTGATTAAAATCATTAAGGACTGGTTTTTTCTTAGCAACTTTTATTTTATGATTGTTGCATACATCCAACAAATGACGCTCTAACACCACGCCTGCTAATGCACCAGCGGCACGAACAAAACCTTTATTGTTTAATTCTCTTGCACTATCAAGTTCAGAATCAAATAAATCTGCTTGAACAAGTTGTTTAATATCAAATAAAGAACTTTCAAATCTCTTTTGTGCAGACTTTATTATTCCCAATTGACCCTCAAATAATAATATTGCATCGTCAACCGGATTTTTAAAAATCTCATCAAAATTATGAGTTATACACTTTTTTAAACACCCTTCGTTTTTTTGATAATAATATCGTTCAAAATCATCCACTCTATTGGGCAAAACAGCTCTTATCAAAGATAACGCCTCAGAATACCATACTTCATAATTTTTTCTAAAAGAATCTAAATTTTCAATTTTTTTTAATCTAAATAATATTATATTTCCTTCCCTAACAAGCGTAATTATATCTTTTTTATATTTTTCTAAATTTGAAGTCATTATATTATTAAGAATAAAATTCCTTATTTAATTTTTTATCTTCTTTACTTATTCTATACTCTTCGTCGTCAATTTCGCTGTAATTGGCATAAAGATGGTTTTTATCTAAACACTCAAGCAAAAATCTTTTTTGGTTTTCAATTGATAAGTCTTCAAAATCTTTGGCGTATTCGTCAATGGCTTTTACATCAACTTTATAACTCAAGAATGCCTTTTCTTTCATTATTTCCCATAATTGTTTCAATTCTTCTTTTGTTTTTGCTTTTTGAATCTTTTCAATAAAATTCTCATTCCATTTCGCAAGTTCCATATAAACAAAATCGCCTCCACCTTGCCAGCCAACTTGTTTTGAAATACCGGTTTGGTCGCCATTAATAACATTTTTTAA
>JAKPCP010000018.1 GCA_029553225.1 bacterium
AAAAGAAATTCAGGAAAAATTAAAAAATAATAACGGAACTGAAAACATTGAAGATATTCAAATTCTTTATACAGACCCATATTTTAAATCAACAAATTTAACAGGTAAATATCTTAAAAAAGCAGAATTAGTTTTTGATCAGAATACCCAGAAACCAATAATTTCACTTCATTTTACAAGCGAAGGAGCAAGTGTTTTTGAAGAACTTACAGAAAGAAACGTTGGTAAAAAATTAGCAATTTATATTGATGGAAATCTTATTTCTGCTCCTGTTGTTCAGGAAAAAATTTCTGGGGGAGATGCTCAAATTACAGGGGAGTTTACAGTAAAGGAAGCTCAAGAATTAGTTAGAAATTTAAATGCTGGAGCTTTACCTGTTCCAATTAAATTAGTTTCACAACAAACAATTGGTCCGACATTAGGAGTTTTATCTTTAAAACAAAGTTTAAATGCGGGGATTTACGGATTTATTGCTATAATTTTATTTATGATAATTCTTTTCCGTTTACCTGGTTTTTTATCTTCTTTAAGTTTAGGGATTTATGTTTCTTTAGTTTTATCTGTTTTTAAAATTATTCCAGTAACTTTAACATTAGCAGGTATTGGAGGTTTTATTTTATCAATGGGAATGGCTGTTGATGCAAATGTTTTGATTTTTTGCCGATTAAAAGAAGAATTAAAAAAGGGTAAAGATTTTAGAGTTGCTTTAGAAGAGGCATTTAGAAGAAGTTGGCCTGCTATAAGAGATGGAAATTTAACAACTTTAATAGTTGCTTTAATTTTATTCTTTTTAGGCACGAGTTTTATAAAAGGATTTGCTTTAACTTTAATAATAGGTATTATTTTTTCTTTGTTTACGAATATTTTTATTACAAAGAATTTTTTAAGAATTTTTGTCGGAACAAAATTTGAAAAAATAAAATGGATTTGGTAATTAAATTTTAAAATTTTAAAAAGATAAAAAATAAATATGATAAGGTTTACAAAATATAACAAAATTTATCTTATTATCGCGGGAATTACACTTTTACTTTCCTTTTATTTTATTATTTTTTGGGGTTTAAAACCAGGTATTGATTTTACAGGAGGAACTATTTTAGAAATTGAATACAAAGACAAAAGGCCTTCTAATCAGGAAATAGAAGAAAAATTAAAAAAATTTAATTTAGGTTCAATTTCTATTCAACCAACAGAAGAAAAAGGAGTGATTATAAAAACAAAAGAAATTTCAGATGATGTTCATAATGAAATTCTTTCAGTTTTAGGAAAAGATGATGGAATAATAGAGGAGAAAAGATTTGAATTTATAGGTCCTGTTATTGGTAAAGAATTAACAGAAAAAACTTTTATTGTTGTTGTTTTATCTTTAATTGCAATGATGATATATATTTCATTAGCATTTAGAAAGATGAAAAAACCAATAAAATCATGGCAATATAGTTTATCATCAGTTTTTTGTCTTTTTCATGATACTTTAATTGTTTTAGCTGTTTTTTCTATTTTAGGAAAAATTTATGGTGTTGAAATTTCTATTCCTATTATTACTGCTTTAATTACTTTAGTTGGTTATTCTATTAATAATACTGTAGTAGTTTTTGATAGAATGAGGGAAAATATTTCTTTTGGAGGAAGCTTTGATGAAATAATTGATAAAAGTTTAAATGAAACA
>JAKPCP010000022.1 GCA_029553225.1 bacterium
TTTAAAGATGATAAATTAAGAGAAATTTTATTAAATTCAAATCTACTTCTTCCTGATGGATATGGCATCATCTTTGCTTCAAAAATTTTAAAGATTCAACTTAAAGAAAGAATAACTGGAATAGATATGTTTGAGGCACTCCTTGATTACGCAAATGAAAATAGATTATCAATATATTTTCTTGGAACACAAGAAGAGATTCTTAAAAAAGTGATTGAAAGAATAGAGAAAGAGCATCCAGGAATTAAAATCGCAGGTTATCATAATGGTTTTTTTAAAGAGGAAAATGAAGTTTTAGAAGATTTAAAAGATAAAAAATTTGATATTCTTTTTGTTGCAATGGGTAGTCCAAAACAGGAGTATTTTATTTATGATAATTTTGACAAAATAGATGCAAAAATTTTTATGGGTGTTGGCGGAAGTTTTGATGTTTTTTCTGGAAAACTTAAAAGAGCACCTTATTTAATAAGAAAACTCGGATTAGAATGGCTTTATAGATTTATTTTAGAACCAAGAAAAAGATTTCCAAGAGTTACTCAGCTTTTTAATTTTATGATATTGGTTTTTAAAGAGAGGCTTAAAATTGGAAAGAGTTGACATTTTAGGAATACCTGTTGATAAAATAACAGAAAAGGAATCATTGGAAAGAATTATAGATTTTATAAATGAAAAGAAATTCCATTTAATTGTTACAATAAATTCAGAAAATGCAACAAAGGCTCTTGAAAATAAAATATTTCTTGATGTAATAAAAAATGCAGATTTGGTTATACCCGATGGTATAGGAATAATCTTCGCATCAAAAATATTGGGTAATAAACTTCCTGAAAGGATTCCTGGAATTGATTTATCATATAAACTTTTAGAAATTTCAAATGAAAAAGGCTATAAAATAGTGTTGATAGGTGGTAAGGAGGGAGTGGCAGAAGGCGCAAAGGAAAATTTAAAGAAAATTTTCCCAAATTTAAATATAGCTATGACATATAATGGCTATTTTAATGAGGACGAAGAAAGAAAAATTGTTGATGAGATCCAAAAAATTGAGCCAGATATTTTGCTTGTTGGGATGGGTTCTGGGAAGCAAGAAATATGGATATGGAATAATAGAGAAAAATTTAAAAATATAGGTGTATGCATAGGAGTTGGAGGAACTCTCGATATATGGGCTGGAAAGAAAAAAAGAGCACCAAAATTAGTTCAAAATCTTGGATTAGAATGGTTATACAGGGTGATAATTGAACCAAAAAGAATTTTTAGAGTATTAAAAATTTTTAACTTTTTAAATAAACTTTTTATTGAGAGATGGAAAAAATACTTTTAGGCGGTTATTTTGGATTTGAAAATATTGGTGATGATGCAATACTTCTTTCAGAAATAAATTTTCTAAAGAAAGAAGGTTATAAGCCAATTATTTTAACTAATAAAGGCGAAAAAATTTTTAATGAGGAATCTATAAATAGATACAATATTCTGAAAATAATAAATTTAAGAAATGAATTTAAAAATTTTATTCTTGGAGGTGGTGGAATTTTACAGGATTCTACAAGCTTCAGAAGTTTAATCTATTATTTGTCTTTAATAAATTTGATGAAAAATTTAAATAAAAAAGTGATTTTATTGAATATCGGGATCGGACCAATAAAAAGGGAAACTTCAAAAAATCTACTATATAAAACTTTAAAAAAATGTAATCTTTTAATTTTTAGAGATGAATATTCTTTTAATTTTTTTCCTGATTTAAATAATAGATTTTTATCATCTGACTCTTCTTTTACTTTAAACTTTCAAAAAAAGAATAGAGAAGATTTAATTTTAATCTCTTTAAGACATTTTAAAAATCTTAACTTGGATAAATTTAAAAATTTTATTGATAGATTAAGAGAAAGGATTGATTCAAAATTGGAATTTATTGTATTTTCAAAAGAGGAGATAGAGTTGGCAAATTTTTTAAAATTAGAATATTTTTATAGTTTAAATCCCATTGATATTATTGAAAAAATAGCAACTTCAAAGTTTTTAATTGGAACAAGATATCACTCAGTAATATTTTCTATATTAACTGAAACACCATTTATAGGATTAATTTATGATATTAAAGTAAAAAATATGATTGATGAGATAAAAATTGAAAATTATATTTTACCTGACAATACAATTGAAAATTGGATTGAGGTATTTAATGTCAATTTTGAAAAAAGAGAAGAGGTTTCAAAATTACTATCTGAAAAGAAAAATGAATATATTAATAGAGCGATCAATGGATACAATATTTTGAGGAAATTTCTAAAGAATGAACCTATTTGATTTATTACCGTTTATTTTTCCAAATGAGTGTCTTTTTTGTGGAAAAGAGAAAGAGGGTTCTATCTGTAAAAAATGCCAAACTAATATTTTTGTTAGGGGTGAATCAAAAACTCATTTAAACAATAAATTATTCTATCTATCAATATATAAAAATAATGGTGAAAAGTTGATAGAATTTTTAAAAAATAGAAAATATTTTTCTTTAATCCCCTATTTGATAGATGAATCACTTTTTTTATTAGATAATGAAAAAATTGATTATATAGTCGCAGTTCCGTCTCTTAAATTTTTATCATATATTCCAGAACATCTTGAAGTTTTTTCAAAAGATTTATCAAAAAAGAAAAATATAAGATATTTAGAATTGATAACAAAAATTAAAAGAATAAAAAGTCAGGTAACACTGACTATTCAGGAAAGAAATGTCAATCCTATTGGTGCATTCTCTTTAAGAAGAGATTATAAAAATTTTATTAAAGACAAAAGAATTTTAATAGTTGATGATGTTTATACAACTGGTTCAACTTTGAAAGAGTGTGAGAAATTGATTGAAAATAATGGTGGAGAAGTTTTATCACTTGT
>JAKPCP010000042.1 GCA_029553225.1 bacterium
TTTACAAAAGTAGGTTGTCTGTTTTTGTAAACATTAAAAAAATCAAATTACACGGTATAAATTTTTTATTCTCAATCTCTTAAATAAAAAAATCTTATCCTCCTAGTTGCAGGACTTATATAGATAGAAATAACTCTTGGAGATATTAACTCTTCGAAAAAGTTACCCAGACTTGTCATACCTGCAGAAGTAGGAATCTATACTACAGATAAAAACACTGGATTCCCGTTTTCATGGGAATAACAGACTGGAGATTCTGGATTCCAGTTTTCAAGGGAATGATAAAAAAGAAACAAATAATAGATTCCCATTTCCATGGGAGTGACATAATAGAAGGAAATGCTGGATTCCCGTTTTCACGGGAATGACAAACAGTATGGGAATGACAAAATAAAAAAGTTAATCTTCAAATGTTTAATGTATAAACTCATCTTTACTGCTCTATTAAATCTTTTTATAATATGAATTTCTTTAAGCTTCTTAGAAAAGTTAAAAAGTAATATAATGTTTTCCTTTTCAAGGTAATTTAATAAACTTGACATAAAAGAAATAAAAATGTTAAATTAGGGACTGACCCTTTTTTAACATTTTATGTTAATTTTAGGCCTGACCCTTTTTTATCATTAAAAAATCCAATATTTAAAAATATTTCATTTTATGTAAAATATTTAATAATTTTTGTAATTTTATAAATTATTCAAAAAATCTATTTTTTTATATCTTTCTTTTCTTCTTTTGGTTCACTTGATGGAAGTCCTTCGATGTATTCTTTGATGACATTAAAAAATCTCTTATGAAATAGAATTAAATTGATTATGAGCCAGAAGAAAGTTACTATTCTTAAATCATTGTAATTTAATAGAGCAATTATAAATGGAGTAAATGTAACTGGTGCTTGTAAACTCATCAAAAGAGTTTTTGAAGGTAAAAAGAAAATCAAGAAAAGGAAAATAATGTTATATAAAATAAATATGGTTGGATTTACATATTTGAATCTATATAAATAAAAGAAAAAAGACCATTCAAAAAATAAATCGACTTGAAAATCATATCTTCCTAATTTCCCCTCTTTTTTAAGAAGTCTTGCAAAATATCCATCAAGAATATCTGTAGTCCATCCAATTAGAATTGCATAAAAATATATATGAAAATTTCCAGTATTGAACAATCCAAGATAAATTATGTAAAAACTACATAAAATTCTTAGAAAAGTAAAAAAATCAGCAATCATTTTTTACCTCAATTTTATTGTATAATAAAAAAAAGATTTTAGTTGGAGGTTTTATGATTAGAGTTAGATTTCCACCTTCACCAACTGGTTATATGCATATTGGAAATGTAAGAACTGCTCTATTTAACTATTT
>JAKPCP010000025.1 GCA_029553225.1 bacterium
TTTTACCCTTCCGTTAAAGTCAAAATAAATTGACTTTCTTAAAAGATTAAGGTAAAAATTTTTATTGCCCTCGTAGTTCAATGGATAGAATAGGACCCTTCTAAGGTCTAGATGCAGGTTCGATTCCTGCCGAGGGCACTATTTACTTAACCAATAAAAATTATTTAAAAAACAATCCTTAAAACGATAAAAAGGATTTATTGCTATTTGAGTAATTTTAAATTTATTTTGCAAAAACCTTTAAAAAAATATTGCTTTTGTATAAATTTTCTTTATAAAAAATAAAAAACATAAATATAAATTTTTATATTTTTTATTTTAAAAACTTAAAAGGTTAAAATTTAATTTGTTCGCCTAATTTACCAATCACTGGTAATGGTTTTTGTTCTCCTTTTAATGCATTTATAATTCCGATAATCAACAAAACAAAAAGACAAAGGCTAAATAAACGCGATATAATCAAAAGTTGCGAAGGAAAAATTATATCAATAATTGCTATTACAATCCAACCGATAAAAAGAACTAAACCCTGTTTTACATGATATTTAACAAAGGGATCATTTTTGGATTCAGTTAAAAGCGGGACGAAAAACAAAATATAAGCAACAATTGCCATACCAGTATTTTTTTCTTTTTTAGAAGGACTCTGAGATTGCTGTTTTTCTTGAAAAATATTTTCTTCAGCCATATTTAAGTATGTTTAATTAAATTTATTAATAAATCGACCTTTATATAAATCTATTATTTTAAAAATAAGGATTATATTTTTAAAAAATCGTCAATATCTAGAAAACTTTTCTTAAATTCTTTAATTGTCTTAATTTTATAAAATAATTTTTTATTTATAATTTTTTGTGGTTTATATTTTTTTAAAAATTTTCAACTCCTGCCTTTTTTTCTTAAGATTATTTATACTTTACTGTTTTATGCCTTTTATTTTGCTTAATTTTTTAAATCTTTTGAATCACTATATTTATAATAAACATAAATGTTATTAGAAATAAAAAAAAATGGATAATCATAAATATTGCGAATTAGTTATTTAAGAAAAAACTCGGTTGTTAAAAAACAAGATTTAGCCTTTGATAAAAATTCAGTTTTGTCTTAACATAGTAAAAATCTACGTTATATTATTGTCCATACAAATTATCAAAATTATCTATTATATAACCACCTCCAGGGTTAATATCTTTATTATATTTTATCTCTTGTCCTATGCAAAGAGCCATATAATCACAATTTTGTATATTAGTCGGCTCTTTTTTGTTAATACAAATTCTTGTTTCTTCTTTCCAAGAAACACATTCTTGCATACAAATTTTATAATCATCTTGTTTATCTTCTGCATCTCCCCCCGTGACAATAGAACATTGGGAAATTTTCTGGCAAGCAGTTTGACAATCACTAGGAATTTTTTTCTTTGTTTTTGCTTCTTTTTGTTGTTGTTTATTATTTTCGCAAATAGATTCTAAACTATCTAATTCTATTTTAATCATTTCTTCATAAAAAAGCATTTCTTCTAAATTTTCTTTAATAACTTTACCTAAATCAAAATCATCTTCTGCTATAGATTCATCTTCTAAACTAGGAGGATTATCATCTTCAACATCGCTTTCCATATAACCATCTGGTTCTTTTAATGAACCAGGAGGCAAAGGCCTTCCCAATTCATCTAATGGCCAACCTGGTGGCGGGATAACTCTTCCATTTGAATCTTTTGGCCAATGGGATGGAGGAACTAAATTGCCATCAAAATCAAGTTCCCACGAACCATTTACCATTAATTCTCCATTATAATCGCGGGCGCAAACACCAGGAGGAAGAGGATTCCCTTGAGAATCTTTTGGCCATCCTGGGGGGGCTACAACACCATCTAAATCAGGAGGCCAATACGCTGGTGGAATTGGTTTTCCATCTGATTCTCTAGTTGGCCAAGAGCCAGGAAGCATAATTTGCCCATCATAATCTCTTGGACAGGCAGCTCCAATATCTGAACCATCAACAACTGTTCCTGTATATATTATTCTCTTTTCTTCTAAAATAGCTTCCCATTCTTCATTTGCTTTTGATATATATTCTACTTTTCTACTATTAAGATTTTTTAATTCTTCTTCT
>JAKPCP010000043.1 GCA_029553225.1 bacterium
GCCTTGAAAGAATAATTCTTTACTACTTATCTGATTCCCTAAAACCCGTAGCAAACTTGCTAAACTGTCTGGCGCATCATCATTTTTTGCGTGCTCTGAATAGTCGAGAATTTGAAAAATATAATCTCTATCTGTATTCTCATTAAACTTTATATTATTTAAATATTTTGTCAAAAAAGTAATAATTTTAAAATGTTTGTTTTGCGATTCTTGATATTCTATAACATTAAAACCTGCATCGCGTAATTCTTTCGCTGTGTATCCCTTATCTGCATTTTTTTCGAGATAAACTTTAGAGACTTCAAATCTCTTTAACAAATTTATTATTTCTTTTTTGTTTTTTAAAATCGAAACTTTAAAAATAAATCCTCTAACAATAAACTCGATACCCTTTTTGTAAGCAAAAGTAACAGCTGTAGTATCCTGACCCCCATAACTACAATCGATATGCGCAATTATTAAATTATTTGCCTGCTCCCATTCTTGCGTGTAATTAATTTCTTTAAATAATCTTTCTTCATCCGCAATATGAATTAATTCGTAATTACAAGCGAAAAGACTTGCTGGCATTGTTTTTTTTAATTCTAATATTTCATCTTTATTAAAAATATTTGTTTGATTAATATCATATTTAAAAATTTTTTCGCCTTTTTGCTCTAAGACGCTAAATAAATCATCCTCGTGCCAAGTAGTCCCAGTAATTCTGATTTTACCGCCTCGTTTTAGCAAATTTAAAGATTCGTAAAAAAATTTTTTAGTGTTCTCTCTTTCGACATTTGAATATCTGTCCTTTTCTGTTACAATATCATCTAAAAATATATAATCGAAATGCAACCCTGTAATATTGCTTGTCATCCCGCAAGCCAAAACATTCGGCTCTCTTTTCGTTTGACTTGATGGCAAAACTATACTTAACTTTGTAGCTTGCATTTTCAAAATATCTTTTTTATAAAAAAAATTATATAAACCTCTATAGAGATCACTTTTCATTATTTTTTTAATCTCATCTAAAATTGTTTCTGCTAAAATTTGCGATTTTCTAACAATAAA
>JAKPCP010000044.1 GCA_029553225.1 bacterium
CTTGCGGTAAAAGAAAAAGGCGGAGATCCAGATACTAATTATAAATTGCGTTTGGCTATTGAACAGGCAAAAAGCGTTAATATGCCAAAGGATAATATTGATAGGGCTATTCAGAGAGGTTTAGGAAAAGTGGAAGGAGAAAATTTAGAAGAGTTTATTTTTGAGGCTTTTGGTCCGGGAGGTATAGCAATTATTATAGAAGGAATTACTGATAATAAAAACAGGTCTCTTTTAGAAGTTAAAAAAATTTTAAATCAGTATAATGGGAAATTAGCTAACGAGGGTTCGGTAAGATGGCTTTTTGAAAGGAAGGGAGTGATAAATATAAATAAAGATGAGCAAGAAATAGATAAAGAAGAATTAGAATTAAAAGTGATTGAAGCGGGCGCTGAAGATTTTTCTTGGAAAGATAATTTTTTAGAAGTTTATACCTCGTCTCAAGATTTGGAAAAAGTGAAAAAAGAATTAGAAAATATGGGAATAAAAATTGAATCTGCCTCTTTTGATTTTGTGCCAAAAGAAACAGTTGAAGTAAAAGAAAGTGATAAAGAAACAATAGAAAAACTTTTTGAAGATTTGGACGAAAATGATTCAGTTCAAAATATTTATACAAATGTTAAATTTTAAAATTTAAAATATGATTGTTTTAGGGATAGATCCAGGCACAGCGACAACAGGATTCGGAATTTTGGAAAAAAAGGGAAAACAAATTAAAGTGCTTAATTATGGATGTATTATTACAGACCCTTATTTTTCTGACGGCGAGAGGTTAAAAAAAATTAATAAAGAAATAAATAATCTTATAAAAAAATATAATCCAGATGTTATATCTATTGAAAGTTTGTATTTTTTTAAAAATTTAAAAACAGCAATGCCGGTAAGCCAAGCAAAAGGAGTGATTCTTTTAGCAGCTGCAAATAAAAAAATACCAGTTTTTGAATTTACACCATTACAAGTAAAAATGGCGATAACAGGATATGGAAAAGCAGAAAAAAATCAAGTGCAAAAAATGATTAAAAAAATTCTAAATTTAGAGGAAAAACCAAAGGATAAAAATAAAAGAAAAGATGATGCAAGCGATGCTTTAGGAATTGCCTTATGTTATCTTTTATCGGAAAGTAAAATTAATTTATCTTAATAAATTTTCTTTTTCCAACTTGGATTATCATTCCTTTTTTAATTTCTATATTTTTTTTCCAATCGTTTAAAACTTTATTGTCTATTTTAACAGCGTTTTGCAAAATTAATCTTTTTGCTTCTGATTTTGATGGCGCAAGCCCTGTTTTTACTAATAAATCAAGAAAAGGAATATTTTTTTCATTAATTTTAATTTCTTTTGTTTTAGTTGGAATCTCTTTTTTTACAAAAATTTTATTAAATTCTTTTTCTGCTTCGTCTGCTTCTTTTTTATTGTAATAATTTTTAATAATTTCTTTTGCTAATTTTATTTTTATTTCTTTTGGGTTTACTTTTTTAGAAGATAAATCTTTTTCAATTTTTTTAATTTCTTTTAAAGGAACATCAGTACATAATTCAAGATAATGGGGGATTAATTCATCTTTCATTGACATAATTTTTCCAAATATATCAAAAGGTTTATCTATAATAGTAATAATATTTCCCCAACTGGTAGACATTTTTCTGCCATCTGTTCCATAAAGCATTTTTAAAGTAATAATATCTTGCTGCGGTTGATTAAATATTTTTTGAATTTCTCTGCCAGTTTTTAGATTAAATAATTGATCAGAGCCACCGATTTCAATATCTGCCTTTACCATAACCGAGTCATACCCCTGAAGCAAAGGATAAAGCAATTCATGCAATCCTATTGGCTTATTGCTGTCCCATCTCTCTTTAAAATTTTTTCTTTGAATCATTTGCTGGGCTGTAAAATTCATTGCTAAAGAAATAATTTCTTTTAATTTCATTTTATTAAACCATTCGCTATTGTAATGAATTTCTGTTTTTTCTAAATTTATTATTTTTCTAATCTGCTCCTTGTAGCTTTTCATATTTTCTTTAATCTCTTTTTCAGACAAAGGTTTTCTCATTGCTTGCTTATCAGAAGCGTCTCCGATTTGAGCGGTAAAATCACCAATAATTAATATAATTTGATGCCCTAATTCTTGAAATTGTTTTAATTTCTGAAATTGGAGTGCTCTTCCAATATGAATTTTGGGACCAGTTGGATCAATACCAAGTTTTACTCTGAGTTTTTTGCCAGATTTTAATTTTTGAACTAAACTTTTCTTTTCTATAATTTCTTCAACTCCTTTTGAGATTAATTCTTTAATTTTTTTATCATCGGTATTGATTTTCATATTTTTAAATTGTATTATAAAAAAATAAATTTGTAAAATATGCCTCAAAGAAAATATCGCCGAGAAGTTTATCATAAAGAAATGCGTTATAGAAAGTTAAAATACTTTCTTTTTGGCGTTTTTGTTTTATTTTCTCTTTGCTTAATTTTTGGATTGATTCTTTTTATTTATATTACCAAAGATTTTCCAAGACCGGAAAGATTTACAGAAAGAACATTTGTACAATCAACTAAAATTTATGACAGGACTGGAAAAATTTTGCTTTACGAATTTTATGGAGAAGAGAAACGAGAAATTATACCATTATCAGATGTGCCAGAGTATTTAAAACAAGCGCTTATTGCGACTGAGGATGCAAAATTTTATTCTCATCATGGCATTGATACAAGAGCGATTTTTCGATCTTTTTTAGCTAATTTAAAGTTAAAAAAACCTGCTTTTGGCGGTTCTACAATTAGCCAGCAATTAATTCGTTCTACTTTTTTAACTCCGGAAAAAACAATTAAAAGAAAAGTAAGAGAAATTATTTTAACATTGGAACTTGAAAGACGTTATTCTAAAGACCAAATTTTAGAATGGTACATAAACCAAATTCCTTTTGGGCCTAATCTTTATGGAGTAGAATCTGCTTCTAAAGCTTTTTTTGGAAAAGAAGCAAAAAATTTATCTTTATCTGAATCTGCAATTTTAGCAGCGCTTGTTCAATCTCCAAGTTATCTTTCTCCGTTTGGTTCTCATCGAGATGAACTCCTTTCAAGGAGAGATTATGTGTTAAATAGAATGGTGGAAGAACATTATATAACAAAAGAAGAAGCTGATAAAGCAAAACAAGAAGAAATAAAATTTCTTGAAAAAGGAAAAACAATATTAGCTCCTCACTTTGTTTTTTACGTTGAAGATTATCTTATTGATAAATACGGAAGAGATTTTTTAGAAAAAGGAGGATTAAAAATTTATACAACTCTGGATTGGGACCTGCAAAGATATTCAGAACAAGTTATTAAAGAGGGAGTTGAAAAAAATAAAAAAGCATATCATGCTTATAATGCAGCAATGGTTGCAATTGATCCCAAAACAGGGGAAATTTTATCAATGATCGGTTCAGCGGATTGGTTTGCTGATCCTTATCCTCCGGGTTGTATTTCTGGTAAAAATTGTTTATTTGATCCAAAAGTTAATGTTGCTACTTATGGAATCGGACGTCAGCCTGGTTCTGCACTAAAACCAATTGTTTATGCAACTGCTTTTGAAAAGGGTTATAACGATAAAACAATAGTTGTTGATGAGCTTACTAATTTTGGAATATATGGCGGAAAACCATACATTCCTTATAATTATGATAGAAGGTTTAGGGGACCTGTTACTTTAAGACAAGCATTGGCTCAATCTTTGAATGTGCCTTCAGTAAAAGTTTTAAATTCTTTAGCTGGATTAGAAGACAGTATTGAAAAAGCAAAAAAAATGGGAATAACAACATTTAATAAACCAGCCTCTTATTATGGGCTTTCTATTGTTTTGGGCGGGGGAGAGGTAAAATTATTAGATTTAGTTTCTGCTTATGGGGTTTTTGCAACAGAGGGATTAAGATATCCTCCTATATCAATTTTAAGAATTGAAGACGCAAATGGAAATATTATTGAAGAAAATAAAAAAGACGCAAGAAGAGTTTTAGATCCACAAGCAGCAAGATTAATAAACGATATTTTATCTGATAATGAAGCGCGAGCTCCGATATTTGGCAGAAATTCAGCAATGTATTTTGAAGATTATCAAGTAGCAGTAAAAACAGGAACAACTTCTGATTTTAAAGATGGATGGATAATTGGATATACTCCTTCTATTGTTGTTGGTATTTGGACAGGAAATAGTAATAACGAACCTACTGTAGGCGCACTGGCAATTAACTTATCTGGAGATATGTGGCATAAAATTATGGAAAAGTTTCTTACAACTCATCCCAAAGAATATTTTAATAAGCCATATTAAGTTTTCATTTATTTTTAAATTATGATAAAATATCTTAATATTAAAAATAATTTTTAAAAATATGGTAGATTATCCAAGAAAACAATTATGGGAAATTTATGAAAATCTTCCAGAAGACTTAAGGCATGCAATATTTGCTGAAGAAAACTCAGATAAAATATATGATATTTGTGTAAGGAATGGAGTAAATGAAGATAATAAAATTTCTGAAATTGCAAAATATACTGGTTATGTAATGTTGGGAGTTTTGCCTCCTGATGAATTAGAAAAAACAATTAAAGAGGAATTAAATTTAGAAGAAAAAATAGCTAAGCAAATTGCTTGGGAAATTTCACGATTTGTTTTTTTTCCAATAAAAAATAGTTTGGAACTTTTATATAAAATAGAAATTACCCCAAAAGGAAAACCTGGAGGAGAAGGGGAAAACAAAGAGAGCGTTGAAATTAAACATTTAACAGATGAAGAGTTTAAAGAAAAAATGGAAAAAGAGCAAAAAGGAGATATTTATAGGGAACCAATTGAATAAAAATAATTAAAAATAATTAAATAAAAATTTTATTTTAAAATATGGAACACACTGTTCCGCAATTTATTGAAAGAGAACCACCAATAGTTGGGCCAATGACTTTTAAGCAATTTATTTTTATAGGAGTTGCCGGCGCTTTTTGTATTTTTATTTATTTTTTTATTCCTTTAACTTATTTTATAATAATTGCGGTAATTGTAATGGGATTTGCTATTGCTCTAGCTTTTGTAAAAATTCAGAGCATCCCTTTACCAATTTATTTAAAAAATTTTTTTCTGTTTCTTTTTAAACCAAAAATTTATCTTTGGAAAAAAGAGACAACACCTACTGTGATTTATAAAAAAGAAAGCGAATTAAAAACCCAAAACATTGAAGAAAATAAAGGTTATTTAAATAAATTATTTACTTTTGTTCAAACAAAAAAATAAAATAAATAAAAATGCCAGATTCATTACCAACACAAGATTTTTTAGAGGTTGAAAAAATTAAAAACGGGGTACTTATTTTAAAAAATAAGGGATTAAGAACAATTCTTATAACTTCGTCTTTAAATTTTGCTTTAAAATCAGACGACGAGCAAAAAGCAATTATTTATCAGTTTCAGAATTTTTTAAATTCTTTAGATTTTTCTTGTCAAATTTTAGTTCAGTCGAGAAGATTAAATTTTACTGGTTATATTGATAAATTAAAAGAAATTGAAAAAAATGAAAAAAATGAATTATTAAGAGTTCAAATCTCAGAATATATTAAATTTATAACTAGTATTATAAAAGAAGGATTAATTATGCAAAAAAATTTTTTTGTAATAGTTCCTTTTGCGCCAGCAGAAGTAGAAATGATTGATTCAGAAAAAACTAAAAAAATATCTACAATTTTTACTTTAACCGATGAGCAATTTCAAAGAGCAAGAATTCAGCTTTTACAAAGAACAGAGTTTGTGCTTTTAGGCTTAAGGGCTTGCGGTTTAGAATGCGCTTTATTAAATAATTTAGAAATTATAGAACTTTTATGGGCGCTTCATCATCCGATAGAAGCAGAAAGAGGTTATTATCCTATTATCCCTCCGGAATTTGAAAATATATAAATTTATTATGGCTTTGTCTATTTTTAAAAAATTTAAAAAAGAAGAGAAAATTCCTGAGATAGTTCAAGAAGAACAATTTCAAGTTTTAGATTTAATTTCTCCTTCTTTTATTGAAGTAAAACAAAATTATGTAAAATTAGGAGAACGTTTAGCAAGAACTTATTTTGTTTTTTCTTATCCCCGATATTTAACGACTGGCTGGCTTTCTCCGATAATAAATTTTAATGTCCCATTAGATATTTCTTTGCATATTCATCCGGTTTCAAGCGAGGATACTTTGAAAAAATTAAGAAAAAGAGTAACAGAGATTCAGGCAGAAATTATGGAAAAAGAAGAAAAAGGAATAGTTCGAGATCCGGTAATTGAAGTGGCATATCGTGATTTAGAAACTTTACGAGATAGATTGCAAACAGCGCAAGAAAGAATGTTTCGTTTTTCATTGTATATCACTATTTATGGAGATTCGGAAACAGAATTAAGAGATATAGAAACAGATTTAAGATCAGTATTAGAATCAAGATTAATTTATATAAAACCAGCGCTTTATCAGCAAAAAGAAGGATTTATCTCAACCTCTCCTTACGGAGTTGATTCTTTACTTAGCGCTATTTTAATGAATACAGATCCAATATCTAGCGCTTTTCCGTTTATTTCTTTCGATTTAAGCGCAAATGATGGTATTTTATATGGAATTAACAAACATAATAGTTCTTTGGTTCTCTTTGATAGATTTTCCTTGCCAAATGCCAATGAGGTTGTTTTTGCGGTAAGCGGAGCAGGGAAAAGTTATGCTGTAAAATTAGAGATTTTAAGATATTTAATGCTGGGCACTGAAGTTATAGTTATTGATCCTGAAAACGAATACAAATTTTTGTGCGAAGCAGTTGATGGTTCATTTTTTAATATTTCTTTATCTTCTAATGACCATATAAATCCTTTTGATTTGCCAAAGCCGAGAGAAGATGAAAATGCTGGTGATGTTTTAAGGAATAATATTGTTAATTTGGTTGGTTTAGTTAGAGTAATGTTAGGAGGATTAACCCCTGAAGAAGATGCAATTATTGATTATGCTTTAACTCAAACTTATGCGGCAAAAGATATTACTTCAACAAGCGATCCGGAATTATGGGGAAAAGAAGATGGGCTTCCTTTTCCTTTGATGAGCGATTTTGAAGAAATTTTATCAACAATAGAAGGAGCAGAATCTTTAGTTGTGCGAATTCAGCGATTTACAACAGGGGTTTATTCTCATTTTTTTAATCAGCCGTCTAATATAGATATAAATAAAAGAATGGTTGTTTTTGGAATAAAAAATATGGAAGATGAGTTAAGGCCAATGGCTTTATTTATGGTTTTGCGACATATTTGGAAAATAATTACATCAGATATTAAAAAAAGAATTTTAGTAATTGATGAGGCGTGGTGGTTAATGAATAATGCTGACGGAGCGTCTTTTCTTTTTGGCACAGTAAAAAGAGCAAGAAAATATTGGTTAGGAGTGACAACAATAACCCAAGATGTTAATGATTTTATGAGATCTGAATATGGACAGCCAATTATTACTAATTCTTCACTTGTCTTGCTTTTAAAACAAAGTCCAGCAACAATTGAAATTGTTAAAAAAACTTTTAATTTAACTGATGAAGAAAAAATATTGCTTTTAGAAACTCCAGTAGGCGAGGGGATATTTTTTGCCGG
>JAKPCP010000035.1 GCA_029553225.1 bacterium
TAAACCTGAAGATTTGCAATGAATTGAATCTTCCGCCGCCATATAATGAGACCACAGATGAATATTTGGATCGTTTAGTGTATACTTATGGTGTGAGTATATACGAACTTCGCAAGAAGATACAAATATGCAAAATGTGACCAAAGACAATCGTATGTACTTGTCGGGGGGAGGAAATGAGAAACAATCATTTCCCCTCGACAAGTTTTTTTTTGAAACATTTTCGAAGAATGGTAATTTTTTGTATATACCAGTAGCGCTTCGTGGCAACAAGATGTACCCGACAGCACACCTTTGGATGAAAAAAGTATTAAAACTTCACAACCGAAATGATGTTCAATTTGAACTAGCAGACAACCTTGCAAAGTATCAACTTGAAGATTTGAAAAAATTTGATGCTATATATATTGGTGGTGGTAATACATGGAATTTAATGCAGGAACTCAGAGATTCGGGTTTCTCTCAAAAGCTCGTATCGTATATTAAGAATGGGGGCGCGGTATATGGTGGTAGCGCCGGAGCTATTATACTTGGAAAAAATATAGATACTCACGATGACGAAAATAAAATAAATCTCAAAAATACAACCGGCTTTAATCTACTTGGTGATTATTCGGTAGCGTGTCATTATACAAATGATCAAGAGAACTTATTTAGAGAATGGGCCATATCTCATAAATCACCAATATTATGTTTGTCGGAAGAGACTGGGTTGATATTTGGAAACGATTCCGTTTTATGTGTAGGAACCAAGCCCTGCGTTATATATCTTGCTAGCGGCGTGAAAAAGGTTATTCAACCGAACGCATTTTTTTGCAAAATAAAAAGTACCCGCGCCATCTAAGGAACGGGTACTGAAGTTAGAACAAGTTTAGTTCTCCTCTTATAATCTTTCTGGTGGTTTCATTAGCGTTATACAAAGCGTGTTCGACAACCTTTTCGATCATCTGGCGCTCCGTTGGCGTTGCCTCCCTATCGCGCACATCAACACATGCAAACCACGGATCGGACAGGCTTCGGCCCATCTGAGACGTGAAATATACATATATCTCAAGTCCGGTGAGATGGAATATCTCTTCGGAAATGAGAGAGGAGATCGCGGTATAGAGTTTGCCCACATGGTATAGGGATTTTTGCCGCAGCAAGCTTCCATACTCATGTGTCGAGTGAACGGAATGACTCCGTTATACCGATTTCCTCGACCAACAACACCTTCATCACCACTTTCAATGGCACTCCCCGTCAACGTAAGGTTATTAATAGAAGAGTTCCACCGCGCATTCCTCCCGCACCCTCCTGCATGACGGAAATCCAAAAAGAGCCAAGGTAAAGCAAAATCCTTTTCCTCCCGCAAAAATAGTTCTTGCTTTACCTCGTCCGCATTGAATCCCCGCCGCCCGCGCGAGAGCGCGAAGCCGAGCAGAAAAACTTTCTTTACAATTCTGATTTGCACGTGCCACCAAAAAATTCTTCTAAAAAGGAAAAGAAATTTTTTCTGCGAGGCAGCCGCCGCTTTGTGGCGGCTAGCGGCGGGCTTCCGAAAGTTAGGAATTTTTGATAAAATAAGTTCGAGCGTGGTTGTAAATATACTCAAAGATAAGCAATTTGAAAAGTAAAAAGATGTTCTATAAATTAAAAACCGGCGAATCGCCGGTTTTTAATTTATCTCGCATATTCAATAATTCTATTTTCTCTTATTAGTACCACTTTTATTTCTCCTGGATATCTTAATTCTTCTTGAATTTTATCTGCTATTTCTTTTGCTAATTTTTTAGCAGTAAAATCATCAATTTCATCCGGCTTTACAAAAACCCTCAATTCTCTACCTGCCTGAATAGCATAAGCTTTCTCTACCCCTTTAAACGATAAAGCAATTGCTTCTAAATCTTCTAATCTCTTTAAATAATTTTCAAGAGTATCTTTTCTCGCACCTGGCCTTGCCCCTGAAATTTGATCAGCAACCTGAACTATTACTGCTTCAACGCTTTCATATGGATATTCTTCATGGTGAGATTTCATAGCGTCAATTACTTCTTTTTCTACCCCAAATTTTTCTAAAATCTTCATCCCAATTTGAACATGAGAACCTTGAACTTGGTGGTCTACTGATTTACCAATATCATGAAGCAATCCTGCTTTTTTGGCAACTTTTACGTTTGCTCCTAGTTCAGCAGCAATTCCTCCTGCTAAATAACAAACCTCCATTGAATGAAGTAAAACATTTTGCCCATAACTTGTTCTAAATCTTAATCTTCCCAATAATTGAACTAATTTAGGATCAAGATCTATTACTCCTGTTTCATAAACTGCTCTTTCTCCAGATTCTTTTATTTCATTCATTATTTCTTTTTCTGCTTTTTCAACCATTTCCTCAATTCTTGCTGGCTGAATTCTTCCATCTTGAATTAACTTTTCTAAGGCGTTTTTAGCAATTTGCCTTCTTATAGGATCAAATCCTGATATTATCACTGCTTCTGATGTTTCATCAACAATTATCTCAACTCCTGTTAATTTTTCTAATGTTTTAATATTCCTTCCTTCTTTTCCAATAATTCTTCCTTTTATTTCATCAGAAGGAAGGTTAACTGTTGTTGTTGTAAGATCTTGAGCTTGAGATAAAGCGCATCTTTGAATAACATCTGCTAAAATTTCTTTTGCTCTTTTTTCATATTTTTCCGATCCTTGCTCCTCTAATTTTCTCATTTTATCTGAAAGCTCTTTTTGATAATCTTTTTCAAGATTATCTAACAATTCCTTTTTCGCTTCTTCTTGCGATAAATTAGAAATTCTCTCTAAATTTTCTATCGCCTCTTTTTTTAAGCCTTCAATGCTATTTTTAATTTCTTTGAGTTTTTCTACTTTTTTATTAAAATTTAATTCTTTTTCTTCGATATTAGCAATTCTTTCGGCTAACATTTTTTCTCTTTTAAGTAAAAGGTTCTCTGTTTCAAACAATCTTTTTCTTTGAGATTCAACATCTTGCTTTGTCTTTTCTAAAATTTGCGACGCTTTCTCTTCTGCCTTAATTATTATTTCTTCAGCTTCTTTTTTTGTTTGAGCAATTTTTTTCTTTAATTTTATTTCTAGGTTATCTGCTCTTCTTCTGGCTATTGACTGGCGAATATAATATCCCAAGATCAATCCTACAGCTAAAGCAACAACTATTACTAAAAGCAATATAAGTTGTTTCATAGTTTTAAAAAAGAATTTGGTTATTTAACATTTTGAATTTAATAAATTGTAAAAAACCAAAATTCTAAATTTTATTTTATATTAATAAAAACGCTCTTTCTCTTTTTAATATAGAGAAAGGGCGTGCGATATTTATTTTAGTTTTTTTATTTTATTTCTTCTTTTGTTTTTATTACTTCATCAATAATTCCGTATTCTTTTGCCTCTTCAGCAGAAAGATAAAAATCTCTATCAGTATCTTTTTCAACTTTTTCTAATGGCTGACCAGTATGATAAGATATAATTTTATTTAGTTTGTTTTTGATTTTAATAATTTGTTTTGCTGTAATTTCTATCTCAACTGCTTGTCCTTCAACTCCTCCAGCAACTTGGTGAAGTAAAATTTCAGAATTTGGCAAAGCATAACGCTTTCCTTTTGTCCCAGATGCTAAAAGTACCGCTCCCATTGAAGCAGCTAAACCAAAACATATTGTTGCCACAGGGCAATTAACATATTGCATTGTGTCATAAATAGCCATTCCAGAAGTTACTGATCCCCCAGGAGTGTTTATATATAATTGAATATCTTTTTTAGAATCGCTGCTTGCTAAAAAAAGCATTTGCGCAATTACTAAATTTGCCGCATTATCATCTATCGGCCCAACTAAAAAAATTATTCTTTCTTTTAATAAGCGAGAATAAATATCGTATGCTCTTTCTCCATATTTTGTTTTTTCCAAAACTGTTGGAACTAAATTCATTTTATTTTTTAAAGTTTTATAAATTAATTATAATATTATTCTATAAAATTTTCAAGTCTTTGAAAAATTTTTTCATTTATAAGCGCATTTTCAATATATAATTTTAGTTTATCATAATCAAGTTCTTCTTCTGCTTTTTCTTTTGAAGGATATTGTTTTAAAATTTTATCTATTTCTTCGTTTATTTCATCTTCTGATACTTTAATATCTTCTGATTTAACCAACTCTCTTAAAATTAAAAAGTTTTTAACTCTTTTTTCTGCTTCATCTGTAAAAGAATTTTTTATTTCTTCTTCTGTTTTTTTGCTTTCTTCTAAATATTTTTCAAAAGGTATTTTTAAGTTTTTTAAAACACTTTCTTTGAAATCTTCCAACATTGATTTTTTTTCATTTTCAATTAAAATCTCTGGGGCCTCAAAAGATATTTCATTTCTTAGTTTTTCTAAAATTTCATTTCTTAATCTTTCTTTTTCTGCATGCTCTTTTTCTAAAGAAATACCTTCTTTTATGCTCTCTTTTAAATTTTCTAAATCTTTGAAATTACCAACTTCTCGGGCAAAATCATCATTTATTTCTCTTAATTCCATTTTTTTTACTGAGAGAACTTTTATATTTGCCTCTATTTCTTTTCCTGCTAAATCTTTATTATAATAATTTTCAGGAATTTTTAATGAAATTTTTTCCTTTTTTTCTGAGGGTTTCATTCCTATAATATTTTCTTCAAACCCTGGTAAAAATTGACCTTCTCCTAAAATAAAAGAATCTTTTTCATTTTGAGGATTTAAATTTAAACCGTTTAATGAATATTCAATTTCAACAAAATCCCCTTTTTCAGCAGGACCATCTTTAGAAATAAAATTTGCTCGAGATTTTTGAATCCAATTTAATGTTTCATCAATTTCTTTATTTTCTACAGAAATTTTATTTTTTTTAATTGAAGAAATAATTTTTTTATAATTAGGAAGATTTATTTCCGGTAAAATATAAAATTTTGCTTTAAAAATAAAAGGATTTCCCAAAGCTAATTTTATAATCTCAATTTCCGGCTGGGAAATCGGTTCAATTTTATTTTCAGAAATAACTTTTTTATAATTATCCTTCACTAACAAATCAGCTGCTTCTATTAAGATATTTTCTTTTCCAATTTTTTCTTCAATAATTTCTTTTGGAGCCATTCCTTTTCTAAAACCATCAACTTCTAAATTTTTTCCTAATTCTTCTCTTGTTTTATCAAAATATTGTTGAAGTTCATCTGGAGAGACTTCTATTGTTAATTCGATTTGTAATTTAGGATTTTTTTTAATTTCGTATTTCATATTATTTTTTATTAATTAATTATATAATTATTATCTTATATTAAAAATTCAATTATTAAAAATGAAACAATGGTTAAAATTTTAACCGCATGATTTGTTAAAATTTCTAAATTCCCATTTTTATTAAATTTTTTGATAAAAGGAAAAGAGATTAAAAATAAAACCACAATCATTCCGGATAAAAAGCCAGAGAGAAATTCAATACCCAATAAATATCCTATTAAAAAGGGAGAAATTAATAAAAAGAAAATAATATAATAAATTCTTTTTTCTTTTGAAAATAAAAAATAAATAAAATAAAAAAATAAAACACTAAACAATAATCCTCCCATTACTTTTATATTATTTAAGTAAAAATTATTTTTTATTCCCAAATTTATTAATTCCTCAGTAAAAGCAAAAAAAACAATTAAACTTGATAAAATCGTTAAAATAAAAAAATAATTTTTAATTATTCTTTCAGAAATTATCTTATTTTCTTGCTTTATTGATTCTTTTTCTTCGCTATTATTAAAATAATAAAAAGTCAAACCAATTATAAAAGGAAGAAGAAATGTTATTGAAATTAAGGTTAAAATAACCCCATAAATATCAAAGATAAAAAAACTAATTGTTAATCCGATAATAACAAATATTAAAGGAAATAAATTAATGTTTTTTAAAAAATTTGAAATTTTATTTTGTTTTTTAAAAAATAAAATTTCAAAATAAAAAGAAAAAATAATAATTAATAGCCCTATTAAAAATGGCGTATAAACCTTAAAAAAGGAAAAATTATTATCTAAAATTGTTTTTCTTTCAATATTTTTTATTAAAAACAAACCACTTACCCCTATTATAATAATTGAAACAAACATTCCTTTAAAAAATGATTGTATTTTATTTTTATTAAGATTTATAAAAAAACTGCCAACAATCGAAGACAGAATAAAAATATTTCCTAAAAATAATGGTAAAAAAATAAATTGAGGATTTTTATAAAAAACTGATTCTCCTAAAAAAATTGATAACAATAAAATCAGGAAATAAATTTGGAAAAAATCATTTGAAAGCGCCGAAAAATTATTAATATTATCTTTAATTTTTTCTAATTCTAAATCTGTATTTAAATTTTCTTTATTATTTTTTTTCTGTAAATTAAAAAGAGAAAATAAACTTATTCCCAAACATAAAATAATTAAATTTTTAAAATCAAAATCTAAAAGAAAAAATCCTGTTATTAAAAATAAAGACAAAGAAGCAATTAAAAAACCTATAATTAATCCGTAATTAAAATAAAAATCAAAAAATATTTTTTTTCGTTTTTTTATGTTTTTATCCACTGATTTTATCTCAATAAAAATTTTTCTTGAAATAAAATCAACTATAGACGCTAAAATCATACCGACAAAAAAAGAAATTCCTGTTTTAATTCCCGCAATTAAAAAAATAATAATTGTAAGAAAAATGCTTAATAAAAAAATATTTTTATATTTTTTTCTAATATTTTTTTTATCTATATCTAATATTGTTTTTAGGTTTTTTATTTTGTCAGATTCTTCGTGAGGTAATTTTTTAATTTTTATAATTAAATAAAAAATAAAAAATAAAATAAAAATAGAAATAAAAGCAGAAAAATTAAACATAAAAATTACTAATTTAATTTATAATACCAGCATTACTCTTTTTCGTTTCTAATCCCATTTTTATTATTATCCTCATTTTCGCTTTCGGTTTTATTTTCTTCATCTTTTTTGTTATTCTTATCTTCTTTCTTTGTCTTCTTTTCTTTTGTTTTTCGTATTTTTTTTTCTTTTACTTCTTCATTTTCTTCTTCATTATCAATTTCCTCCTCTTTAAACTCCTCCTCCATTTCCTCTATATCTTTATCTCCCAAAGCCTTTACATCAATATTCCATCCAGTAAGCTTTGACGCTAATCTTACATTTTGCCCATCTTTTCCAATCGCTAAAGATAACTGATTTTCATCAACAATACATAAAGCTCTATTTTTAGGTAAAATTTTAACATCTAAAACTTTTGCCGGAGATAAAGCATTAGCAATAAATTTTTTAGGGTCATCAGAATATTCAATAACATCTATTTTTTCACCCCCTAATTCGTTTATTACCGCCATAACCCTTACCCCTTTTTGACCAACAGCACTTCCAATAGGATCAATTTCTTTTTCCTTTGATTCTAAGGCAATTTTTGAACGAAATCCAGGTTCTCGAGCAATTGCTTTTATCACAACAACACCTTGATTAATTTCAGGAACCTCTAATTCAAACAATTTAGAGACTAACTTTGGATAAGCGCGAGATAAGATAATTACAGGACCTTTAGAACTATCTTCAATTTTTAAAACATAAAACTTTAATCTTTGTCCTGGCCGATAAAACTCTCCTCTTACCTGCTCTTCTTTTGGTAAAATTCCTAATGTTTTTCCAATATCCACAAAAACGTTTCTTCCTTCAATTCTTTGAACAACACCTGAAATTATTTCTCCTTCTTTTGATTTATATTCATTTAAAATTGTTTCTCTTTCTGCTTCTCTTAATTTTTGTAAAATTACTTGTTTCGCTGTTTGCGAAGCAATTCTTCCAAAATTTTCCTTTGTCTCTAATGGAATTTCTATTTCATCATTTATCTCTACTTTTGGATTTATTTTTTTTGCATCCTCAATTAAAATATGTCTTTCTGGATTAAATCGAATTTTATAAGAACCTTCTTTTAAATTGCTTTCCTCATCTTCATCTTTTTTCTTTTCTTTTAACTCTTCCAATTCTTCATCTGTATAAAGCATATCTTTTAAAACAACTGTTTTTATCTGACAAAAATTAAATTTTCCTGTCTTGGAATCTATTTTTGCTTTTATTATTTGTCCCTTTTTTCCATACTCTTTTTTATAAGCAGCAGCTAAGGCTGCTTCAAAGCTTTCAATAACTTTTTCTTCAGAAATTCCTTTTTTTTCAGCAATCTGGGAAATAGCAGAAACAAAATTTTTTATATCCATAATTTTAAATATTAATTTATATCTTTATTATTTAAAAAAGTCCGTTTAAACACGGACATCATTAATAAAATAATTTTATCAAATTTAAAAAATATGTCAATTTTTTTCTAAAATTTCTAATACCATCTTTTTCAATTCAGAAGGAGTAAATTCAGTTTTTGAAATATATTTTTCAGCCTTTAAATCGTTTCCTATTTTCTCCAATGTTTTATCTCCATAATTTGTTAAAACAAGCACTGGAATATTTTTTGTTTTTTCTTGTTTTCTTAAAATTTCTAAAATTTCTATTCCGTTAATATCAGGCAATATTACATCTAATAAAATTAAATCAGGCAAGCCTTCTCCTGTTTCATCCATTTTTTTTATCTCTTTTAATGCCTCATTTCCTAAAGTAAATGTTTTAACTTCAATATTTTTAATCTCTTTTAAAGCAGTTTCATAAACATCAACTGTTGGTAAATCGTCCTCTATTAATAAAACCTTTTTTGAGTTCATTTAGGTTTTAATTAGTTTTCTTTATAATACCATTTTTATTTTTACTTTGTCAAGTTTTTTAATGCCTATTCTTCTGTTTTTTGGATAACATCTTTAAAAGAAAAATACATTCCATGATCACGATTCTTTTTAATCTCATTTTTAAAAAATAAAACTAAAAAAGCACTGATAAGCCCTAAAATTCCAACGCAAATAAAAACATATTTAAAACCAAATTTAGTAATTGCCAAACTACCGATAAAACCTGAAATTCCAGACGATAAACCAATAGCAGTTGCATCTATTCCCCATTCTGTTGCTTCTTTTCCTTTATCAATATATTTTGTAAAAATAGCTGACCAAGCAGAATAAGCCATTGCCATTCCAACACCATGAATTCCTTGTAAAATATAGATATGCCAAGGATACTTAGAAAGAATAAAGCCAAAAGGAACAAAAGACAATAATAAAAAGCCAAAAAATAAAAAATAAAAGTCATCTTTTTCTCCTTTGTAATGATCTAAAAACATCCCAATAGGAATTCGCAATAAAGAATTTAAAATTGAATAAATAGCAACTGCAACACCAACAACAAAAATAGATCCCCCTTCAATCATATCAACAATAAAAATAGAAAAAACCGGAGAAATTAATCCCCAACCTGTCCAAAAAATTAAATCCGATAAAATTAAATATTTTATTATTTTATTTATTTTTATTTTTTTTATTTTAAAACCCATAAAATTATTTTTTAATATTTTTTATTATAATCATTTTTTTAATTTTTAAAAAGCTATTGACAAATTTTTAAAATTTTTTATATTTTATAAAAAAGTAAAAAATGAATAAATTTTGTTTTAAAAAATCAATTATTATTTCAATTATTATTAATCCTCTTTTGAAGAAGGGGTAGTTTTCTTTTAAATCTTAAAACAAAAAATTACCTCTTCTCCAGAAGAGGTTTTTCTTTTCTGGAATCGTTCTTTAACAATTAAATATAACCTCAACATAAGAAAGGAGACAAAAAATGGAAAGAAAGGTAGAAATTTATGACACAACATTAAGAGATGGGGCGCAAATGAAAGGAATTTCTTTTTCTTTAACAGATAAGATAAAAATTGTTCAATTGTTAGATGAAATAGGAATTGATTATATTGAAGGCGGTTGGCCAAACTCTAATCCTAAAGACAAAGAATTCTTTGAAAAAGCATCTTTGTTAAATTTTAAAAATGCAAAAATTACTGCTTTCAGTATGACCTGCAGGAAAGGAAAAAGCCCAGAAGAAGATGATAATTTAAAAGAACTATTATTAGCTAATGTTGAAATAATTACTTTAGTTGGTAAAAGTTGGGATCTACAAGTAGAAAAGATTTTGGGCGCTGATTTAAAGGAAAATCTTCGAATGATTGAAGAAAGCTGTAAATTCTTTAGCTCCCAAGGAAAACGCGTTTTTTACGATGCAGAACATTTTTTTGATGGATTTAAAAGCAATCAAAATTATGCCCTCAAAACTCTCCAAGCTGCAGCTAAAGGAGGCGCAGAAAGAATTATTTTATGCGATACTAATGGTGGCGCTCTTCCTTGGGAAATTAAAGAAATTGTTTTAAAAACAAAAAGAAAAGTATGCATTCCCTTGGGAATACATACCCATAACGATGAAGGATTAGCAGTAGCTAATAGCATTATAGCTTTAAAAGAAGGAGCAGTCCAAGTTCAAGGCACTATTAATGGATACGGAGAAAGATGTGGCAATGCTGATCTTTGCTCGATAATTCCTATATTAGAGTTAAAAATGGGATTTCGCTGTCTTAAAGAAAATAAGATAACAGAACTAGTAAGAATTTCGCGTTGCGTATCTGAAATTGCAAACCTTAAACCAAATCCTAGTCAGCCATTTGTTGGCAAAAATGCATTTACTCATAAAGGAGGAATGCATGTTGATGCCATAACAAAATTCAAAAAAAGTTATGAGCATATAGATCCAACTCTTATTGGAAACTTTTCAAAAATAGTGGTCTCTGAATTATCAGGCAAAGCAAACATCTTAAATAAAGCTAATGAATTTGGCGTTGCTCTTTCTATAGAAGAGACAAAAAAAGTCTTAGAAAAAGTTAAGCATCTAGAAAATAAAGGTTTTCAGTTTGATGGCGCAAATGCTTCTCTTGAATTATTAATGAGAAAAGCAAAGTCAAATTACAAACCACCATTTAAAGTTCTAGATTTTACGGTTTTAGAACAACCAAAAGAAAAAGAAAATTTTACTTCTAAAGCAATGGTAAAACTTTCAGTTAATGGAAAAATAATTTTTTCAGCAGCTGAAGGTAATGGGCCAGTAAACGCTTTGGATGTAGCTCTTCGCAAAGCTCTTTTTTTAGCTTATCCTCAGATAAAAAAAATTCATCTTACTGATTACAAAGTTCGTATTTTAAATGAAAAATCAGGCACAGCTGCCCAAGTAAGAGTGCTAATTGATTCATCTTCAAATGGTAATGTTTGGACAACAATTGGCAGTTCCACTGATATTATTAAAGCAAGCTGGCAAGCAATAATAGAAAGCTTAGAATATGCTTTAATAAAACATATTGTTTAACCAGTTGTTGTTTCTCTCTTGACAAAAAATTATAATATGCTATAATGTAAGTAGAAAAATAAAAGTTCCTTACAATTTAATTAACGAACAGAAAACTTAACCTAAGAAAGGAGGTTATAGTTATGAAAAAGACAATGTTATTAGCTTTAGCGGTAATGATGATAATTGTCGGGATGACAATGCCAGCATACGCTGACAGAAAGGCAGTAAGTGTTAATATAGGGAAATGGACTCCAGACGGATACGTAAACATTAATATCCATCACAATGATTGCGATAGACGTTGGTATCCAAGAACTCGTTGTGGACCTCCCATATGCGCTCCTGTAAATCCTCCAATATATGCTCCTGCGCCTCCATATAATCCACCGCTTCCCTATAATCCACCGCCCAGGAGAATAATTATTGCTCCTACACCACCGTACTCACCACCGTACTGCAGGTAAAATATTCCAATTTTATTCAAACATTTTATGGGACAAGAATTAAATTCTTGTCCCTCTTTTTTTATTAAGATATTTTTTCTTTATTCTTGACAAAAAGATATTATTATATTATAATTAAAGTATAAAAAGAACCTTTAAAATAGAGGAGAATGGATATGAAAAAAGAATGTTTGTTTGTTTTAGTCCCTATTATTATTTTATTGATAGCTATAATTTTTATAGCTAATTTTTCTAAACAGATTGAGGTAAAAATAGTAGGCGCTAATGAAATTATTATTCAAGGAAAAAAAATTGAGATTGACAATAAAGTCCCTGTTTTGATCAGGGTAAAAAAGGGCCTAACTACCTCAATCGAAATAGTTTCAGGGGAAAAAACAGATAAAAAATTAGAGGACGAAAAAAGAAGAAAGGAGTTTGAAAAAAGATTTTAGATCTTTAATTATGGGAACAGAATTATCTGTTCCCTTTTTTATTTTTGAAAATTAAAATATTAATATATAATAGAATAACTAATTTTTATTTTAAAAATTATGATTATTTTTCTTTACGGAGAAGATACATACAGATCTTCTGAAAAACTAAATGAAATAGTTGAAAATTATAAAAAAACCCACAAAAGCGGATTAAATTTAAAATATCTTGATTTTAAAGATAGCGAAAATAAAGATATCTTTTTTGATTTTTTTGAAAATAATCTTTTTCAAAACTCAATATTTAAAGAAAAAAAGTTATGGGTTATTATTAACTCATTCTCAAATCAAAAATTTAAAGAAAAGTTTTTAAAAGAATCAAAAAAAATATTAGAATCAGATGACATTTTTATATTTTTAGAAAAAGAAATTCCTGATAGTAAAAATTTATTGTTTAAATTTTTAAAAAAGAACGCAAAATGCCAAGAATTTAAAATTCTTGAAAACAAAGAATTAAAAAAATGGATTAAAAAAGAGTTTGAAAAATATAATACAAAAATAGAAGAAAAAGAAATAGAAAAATTAATTTTTTATGCTGGAAATGATCTTTGGAGATTAAGCAATGAAATTAAAAAATTAGCAAATTATAAAGATATAATAAAATCAGAAGATATAGATTTATTAATAAAACCAAAAATTGAAACAAATATCTTTAAAACAATTGATGCAATTTCTCAAAAAGATAAAAAAACAGCGATAAAATTAATTTATAAACATTTAGAAAATGGCGACAATCCTCTGTATCTTTTTTCAATGATAGAGTTTGGATTTAGAAACCTTTTAATAGTTAAAAATCTTTCTGAAAAATATCAAAATTATAGTTTGATTGTTAAAAAAAGCGGGCTTCATCCTTTTGTTGCTCAAAAATCATATTTTCAAGCAAAAAAATTTTCTTTTGAAGAATTAAAAAAAATCTATCAGAAGCTTTTTCAGATAGATTTAGATATTAAAACTGGAAAAATAAAACCAGAAGCGGGTTTAGAAATGTTTTTAGCAGAAATTTAGTTTGCTTTTTGGCTTTTTATTAAAGATTTTGCTATTCGAGATTTTTTTCGTGAAGCTGTATTTTTCTTTATTACTCCCCTTTTTGCTGCTTTGTCTAATGCTTTATACATCTCAGGTAAAAGATTTTTTGCCTCCTCAAATTTTTTTTCAGAAATTAAAACTTTTATCTTCTTTGAAAGAGTTTTTATTTTTTTTCTATAAACATCGTTTTCTTCTCTTCTTTTTAAACTTTGACGTAAAGCCTTTTCTGCTGATTTAGTTATAGGCATATTTTTTTATTTAATATTATAATAATCCTTATTTATCATAAAAAAGAATAAATATCAATATACTTTTTATTTTTTAAAAATTTAAATTTTTTTGCTTAAAATGTTATAATTTAAAAATATTGATTAAAATTTTATGATTTCATATCTTAAAGGAAAAATTATTTTAAAAAAAGAAAAATTTATTATTCTCGATGTAAATAATATTGGGTTTAAAATTTTTGTTTCCCAAAAAACATTAGATAAATTAAATGAAAACACTAATGCTGAAATCTTCTGTTATTTAAACGTAAAAGAAAATGCATTAGATCTTTATGGATTCCTATATTTAGAAGAATTAAATCTTTTTGAGATTGTAAACAATATTCCGGGAGTAGGCCCTAAAATAGCAACAGAAATTGCTTCTTTTAAAACATTGGAAGAATTAAAAAAAAGAATTGAAGAAAAAGGAGCAAAAGCGTTTGAGGGAATACCAGGTATTGGAAGAAAAAAAGCTCAAACAATTATCTTAGAAATCTCCGGTATAATGAAAGAAATCTCAAAACAAAAAAATGAAGAGAAAAAAGACGAAGAAGTTGAAAAAGCTTTAAAAAATTTGGGATTCTCCCGCAATCAGATAAAAGAAGCTTTATCAAAAATTCCTCACAATATAAATACTGAAGAAAAGATAAAAGAAGCTTTAAAAATATTAGGAAAATGAAAAATTTAATCAAAAAAATAATTCCTCCTTTTCTTTTAAATTTTTACCATTTTTCGCTTGCTTTTTTAGGTGCTTTAATTTATGGTTTTCCTTCAAGAAATTTAATAGTTATAGGAATTACCGGAACAAGCGGCAAAACAACAACAGCAGAGCTTACAATAAAAATCTTAGAAGAATATCTTAAAGAAAAAAAATCAAATCAAAAAGTTGCTCTTGCTTCTTCAATAAAATTTAAAATCGGGGAAAACGAAGAAGAAAATAAATTAAAAATGACAATGCCGGGAAGATTTACCTTGCAAAAATTTCTAAAAAAAGCAGTAAAAAATAATTGTAAATATGCTGTGCTTGAAGTAACGTCTGAAGGAATAAAACAATATCGTCATAAATTTATAAAATTTGATGTTGCTCTTTTAACAAATTTAAGCCCAGAACATATTGAATCTCATAAAGGTTTTGAAAATTACAAAAAAGCAAAAGGAAAACTTTTTGAAGAGACAAAAAATATTCACATAATAAACATTGATGATAAAAACGCTGATTACTTTTTAAAATTTCCAGCAAGAAAAAAATATACTTTTGGATTAAATCAAGGAGATATTAATAATAAAGATTTAAATTTAAATCTTTTAATTCCAGGAGATTTTAATATTTATAATGCGCTTGCGGCAATATGCATTGCTTTTTCCCAAAATATAGACATTGAGTTTTCTAAAAAAGTTGTTGAAAATTTTAAAGGCATTCCTGGTAGAATGGAAGTAGTAATTGAAAAACCTTTTAAAGTTGTTGTTGATTATGCAATAACACCAGTATCCCTTGAAAAAGTTTACAAAACTTTAATATCTGATTTCAAAAATAAAGACTCAAAATTAATTTGCGTTTTAGGTTCTTGTGGCGGAGGAAGAGATAAATGGAAAAGGCCTGTTTTGGGAGAAATTGCTTATAAATATTGCGATAATATTATTATTACAAATGAAGATCCTTATGATGAAGACCCTTTAAAAATAATCGATGATGTAGCAAAAGGAGCAAAAGAAAAAGCTCAAAAAATATTAGACAGAAAAGAAGCAATAAAAACCGCAATAAAATTAGCAAAAGAAAATGATACTATAATAATAACCGGAAAAGGATGTGAACCTTTAATGTGTTTAGCAAACGGTAAAAAAATTCCATGGGATGATAGAAAAATCGTAAAAGAAGAATTTAAAAAAAATCAAAAACAACTAAATGGAAAAATATAAAATTATAGAACATAGGGCAGATTTAAAAATTAAAGTTTTTGGAAAGACAAAAGAAGAATTATTCGAAAATGCCGTATTAGCAATGAATGATTATCTCCAGCCAGAAATTAAAAACTCAAAAATTATAAAAAGAAAAATATTAATAAAATCATTTGATATTAAAACTTTAATTGTAGATTTTTTATCAGAAATACTTTATCTCATTCAAACAAAAAAAGAAACATATTTTAAAACGGATTTTAAAAAATTTACTGATACCGAAATTTATGCTTTTATTTTCGGTAGAAAAGTCAAAAAATTTAATGAAGATATAAAAGCAGTTACTTATTATGATTTAGAAATAAAACAAAAAGAAAAGAATTTATGGCAAGCAACAATTTTATTTGATATTTAAAAATTAAATAAAAACCATGATATCAAAAAAAGATTTTATAAAAATAAACGATTGGCTTTGGGAAATACCTAAAAACGAAAAGATGAATGTGCCGGCTCGAGTTTACTCATCAGAAAAAATGTTAGAAGAAATTTTAAAAGATAGGTCAATCGAACAATTAGTAAATGGAACAATGCTTCCTGGTATTTTAAAATACGGCATTGCAATGCCTGATTGTCATGAAGGATATTCTGTACCAATTGGTTTTGTCGGCGCAATTGAAATATCAAACGGCATCATTTCCCCGGGCGCTTGCGGCTTTGACATAAATTGCGGAATGAAACTTATGAAATCTCAGTATAGCGAACAGGAAATTAAACCTTATTTAGAAAAAATCGCAGAAGAAATTTATAAAGAAGTTCCATCAGGATTAGGACAAGGAAGAAAAAATAAAATTTCGATTGAAGAGATTAATAAAATTTTAGAGCAAGGAGCAAAAAGAATAGTAAATTTAGGATACGGAGAAAAAGAAGATATTGAAAATTGCGAGGCAAATGGATGTCTTGATTGGGCAGATTCTTTGTATGTTTCTGAAAAAGCAAAAAACAGAGGAAGAGATCAAGTTGGTACCTTAGGATCTGGTAATCATTTTTTAGAAATCCAAAAAGTAGAAGAAATTTTTGATAAGGAAATTGCTCAAAATTTTGGATTGTTTGAAAATCAAATTGTAATTATGGTTCATACTGGAAGCAGAGGTTTAGGACACCAAGTTTGCACTGACTATTTAAGAGAATTTATTCCTCTTATGGAAAATAAATACAAAATAAAAGTTCCTGATAGAGAATTCGCCTGCGTTCCATTTTTATCAGAAGAAGGTCAAAGATATTTTAGAGCAATGGCTGCAGCGGCAAATTACGCCTGGGCTAATAGAGAAATGATTGCTTTTTTTATTAGAAAAGCATGGAAAAAAGCATTGGGAGAAAAAGCAACATCTTTAGAAATTTTATACGATGTTGCCCATAATATTATTAAAAAAGAAAAATATATTATAAATAATAAAGAAACAGAAGTAATTGTCCATAGAAAAGGATCAACAAGAGCATTCCCTCCTTATAATCAAGAAATTCCTTCAAAATATCAAAAAACAGGACAGCCAGTTTTAATTCCTGGTTCAATGGGAACATCATCTTATGTTTTATCAGGAGTAGAAAAAGGAGAGCAATCTTTTTTCTCAACTTGCCATGGAGCAGGAAGAACAATGTCGCGGCATAAATCTTTAAAAGCTACATCTGGCGAAGAAGTTATCAAAAATCTCAAATCAAAAGGAATTATTGTAAAATGTCGCTCTATGAGAGGAATTGCCGAAGAAGCACCATTAGCCTATAAAAATATTGACGAAGTAATAGAAGTTGTTCATAATGCAGGTTTATCAAAAAAGGTGGCGAAATTAACACCGCTAGCTGTAATAAAAGGAGAATAAATCTTGTCTTTTATCTTATTTTAGGATATATTATATCTATATCTTTATAAGTTTTTAAAAACCTTATAATTTTAATTTTTAAAAAAATGAAAGAAAAAAAATTGCCAAAATCAATTCGTAAATATATTAGAAAAGAAAAAGCTCGAATCAGAAAGAGTGTTTTTGATATAGAAGAACAAGAAAAATTAATTTCAGAATTATATCAAAAATTTCTGAAAAAAGAGAAAATAAATCAAGAAAATCCTATAAAGACTGAAGCAGAAAAAAATAAAAATAAGAAAAACAAAGATAATAAAAATAAAAAAAAGAGTGAATCAAATAAAAAAAGCAAAAAATAAAAAAATTATGACAATAAAAGAAATTTTTACTTTAGCAATAAAAATGGGGATTGACGCTGATTTTAGGGAAAATGAAATGATAGAAAAAATTTTGGAAAGAAAAAAAGAAAAATATGAAAAGATGTCAGAAGAAGAAAAAAAAGAGTTTGATACAGAAACATTGGAAAATCCCTACTCTGATTCAAGAATTTTACATATAGTAAAAGATAAAGAAATAAAAAAAATTCTTGTTGGAATCGATATTGAACCAGCAGAAATATTAATGGCAAAAGAAATCGGAGATATTGATTTAATAATATCTCATCATCCCTTGGGAAAAGCGCTCGCTCATTTATCAGATGTAATGGAATTGCAATGCGATGTTTTAAATCAATACGGCGTACCTATAAATATCGCTGAAGGATTAATGAAGGAAAAAATAAGCGAAGTGGCCAGAGGGGTTAATTCTGCAAACCACCAAAGAACAGTTGATGCGGCAAAAATTTTAGGATTTAATTTAATGTGTTTACATACAATTTGCGATAACTTAGCCGCTAAATTTTTAAGAGAAAAAGTTGAAAATAAAAACTTTCTTTATATTCAAGATTTAATGAAAACTCTAAAAGAAATTGAAGAATATAAAGAAGCAATAAAAATTGGAGCTGGTCCAAAAATTTTTGTTGGCTCTCCTGAAAACCGATGCGGAAAAATCGCTTTAACAGAAATCACCGGAGGGACTGAGGGCTCTCCAAAATTATATGAAAAAATGGCTAATGCCGGAATTGGCACAATTGTTGGAATGCATGTATCTGAAGAACATAAGAAAGAAGCAGAAATGGCAAATATAAATGTAGTAATTGCTGGACATATGTCTTCGGATTCCTTAGGCGTTAATCTTTTTTTAGATGAACTTCAAAAAAAAGGAATTGAAATTATTCCTTGCTCGGGACTAATTAGAGTATCTAGAGTATAATAAAATAAGAAAGTCCCCATAGCTTAAAGGAAAAAGCAGAAGCCTCCGGAGCTTCAGATAGAGGTTCAATTCCTCTTGGGGACAATAAAAAGGAGGGGTGCCTGAGTGGATTAAAGGGATGGTTTCGAAAACCATTGTAGTCAAAAGCTACCGTGAGTTCAAATCTCACCCCCTCCGCAAATTTATATACAACGAGGCGGAAACTCACCCTATACAGTACAAATTAAAATTCAGTATCGAGATTTTTTTTGATCTTAACTAAAATTTCGCTTGAATAAAATATTAAAAAAAATAATTAGAAAATAGTTTTAAAAAGCTTGTATTTTTTTATTTTTGTTTTATAATATGATTTGCCTAAAACAATTTAGGCAAAAATGTTCTTTAAATCTTAATTCTAACAGAGGAGAAAAAAGCCATGAATCGAAGGAATTCAAAAAAACAAAGCAGATTAGGAAATAATAGATTAGAAGACTCTATGAGATTATTATTAACTCTAAGAATTTATGGAGAAAAATTAGGGGAAGATGCAGAGGAAAGATACAATGAATTAGAAATTAAAAAAAAATTAGTAAAAAAATGCTTAGAATACAAAGACGGACTTGAGGCTAAAAAATTATGCGAAGAGATATTAGAGCAAGAAGAAGATATGGAGACATTAGCAAATTTAGGTATTACCTATTATTATTTGGGAAATATTCAAAAAGCATTTGAATATTGCAAAGAAGTAATAAGATTAGGACAGAAACAACAAATAGATTTTAAAGCCCTTTCAAGAGCTTATACTGGGCTAGGATTAGCCTATGAAAAAATAGAAGACTTTGATAAAGCAATAATTGCTTTTAAAAAAGCGATTTCTCTTGATGAAAATAATATGCTTGCGTCTAAATCTTTTTCCTGTCTTCAAAGATATGGAAACAAAACATGGGGTATCGCCAAAACAATAAAATTAGAGGACGGAAGTCAAACAGTAGAGTGGTGGCACTATAAAGATCCTGGTATTGAAAAGATTAATAATGCTGAAAACATTTTAGGAATTTAACTCATAATATATATACCCGCAAGATGGATTCTTGCGGGTTTTTTGTTTTAATTTTATGCCCCTGGGAGGAATTGAACCTCCATCTAGAGCTTAGGAGTCTCTTATTCTATCCGTTGAACTACAGGGGCTAAATTTAGATAATTTTAACAAAGATTTTTCTTGTTGACAATTTATTTATATGATAAAATTAAACTAATTAAATTTAAAATAAAAATATGGAAAAATCTCCAATAGTTGAAATTGTAAAAAAAGTTTGTCCAGCAGTAATAACAATTGTTGTTTCAAAAAATCTTCCTAAAATTGAAGGCTTTTATATGCTTCCTTTTGGCACCGAAGATTTAATTATGCCA
>JAKPCP010000052.1 GCA_029553225.1 bacterium
TAATGTTTTATAAAGCACTGCTGTTTTAAGTCCAGAAAAGCTGAAATCATAATTTTTTGAATTTATCATTGGACGAGGAAGAGAAATATTATATTTTAAATTTTTATTTTTTATTTTTTTTGCTTTTTCTGCTATTTTAGGCCCTCCTGGATATTCTAAATTTAAAATCCTTGCTGTTTTATCAAAACATTCACCAGCAGCATCATCCAATGTTTCGCCTAAAATTTTATATTTACCAATATTTTTTATTAAAATTATTTGAGTATGGCCACCAGAAACAATTAAAGATACTGCTGGAAAAAAAGAATTTATTTCCTTAAAATTAAAATCTAAAAAATTAACTAAAATATGAGATTGTATATGATTTGCTGGAACAATTGGTATTTCCCAATAATAAGACAAAGATTTTGTAAAATTTAAACCAACCCATAAACAGGGGTCTAATCCCGGCCCAGTTGTTACTGATAAAATATCTATTTTAGGTTTTTCGTATTTTTCTAAAAATTTTATTAATTCGTTTTTAAGAATTTCTTCCCTTGAAAGTGTTTTTTCTATTGTTTGAATTTTATTATCTTTTTCTGATTTTTTATTTTTAATTTTTAAAAGATTTGCTTTTTTTAAAGCTTTTTTAAATACAAAAACTAAATTTTTTTGGTGTTCTCTTTTTGCCAACATTGGATAAACTCCTCCATATTTTTTATGAATATTAACTTGCGAAGAAATAATATTTGATAAAATCTTAAAATTGCCCTTATTATTTTGCGCTTTAATTATTCCTATTGAGGTATCATCACAAGATGTATCAATTCCTAAAATTATCATAATATTAAAAAGAAATTAATTGTTTATTTTAATTGTTAAATTGATTTTTTTCAAATTTTATTTTAGAATTAAAAATTAAGGCCCTATCGTCTAGCGGTTAAGGACACCACCCTTTCAAGGTGAAAACACGGGTTCAAATCCCGTTGGGGCCACATAATTTAAAAAATGGAAAACAAAAGTTATCTATCTATCGGAAAAGCATCTGATATTGAAAATAAAAAAGAAAGAAGAATATATCGTTTTTTTGAAATGCTGCCAGGATTATTAAGCTGGAGTGTTTTATTTTTAGCTGTTTTTTGCTCTTGGAAAATTCCTTTTATTGCCTCTATATTTATTATTTCTTTTTCTCTTTTTTGGCTTTTAAGAACTATTTATTATTCTTTTCATTTATGGTCTGGCTATCAGAAAATGAAAAAAATTGAAAAAGCAGATTGGATAAAAAAACTTAATTCTTTATCGTCTTCAAAATATTCATTAAAAACAATAAAAAATTGGAAAGAGTTATATCATTTAATTGTTATTCCAATGTATAAAGAAGAATTGGAAATTTTAAAAGATACATTCTCTTCTTTAGAAAAATCAAATTATCCAAAAGAAAAAATGATTGTTGTTTTAGGATGCGAAGAAAGAAATAAAGAAGAAGCGCAAAAAATAGCTAGTGAAATTGAAAAAGAGTTTGGTAAAAAATTTTTCAGATTTTTAATTACTTGGCATCCTCAAAATTTAAAAAATGAAATTAATGGCAAAGGCGCTAACGAAACTTGGGCAGCAAAAAAAGCAAAAAAAGAAATTATCGATCCTTTAAAAATTCCTTATGAAAATATCATTTTTTCTTCTTTTGATGCTGATACTTGTGTTTTCCCTCAATATTTTAGTCGCGTTTCTTATTGTTTTTTAACAGCAAAAAAACCTTTGAAAACAAGTTATCAGCCAATTCCTCTCTTTATTAATAATATCTGGCAAGCGCCTATTGTTTCTCAGGTTTTTTCTTTTTCTTCAACTTTTTGGCATACTATTAATCAAGAGAGAGCAAATAAATTAATTACTTTCTCGTCTCATTCAATGAGTTTTAAAACTTTAATAGACGTTAATTTTAAGCAAACAAATGTTGTTTCTGATGACTCAAGAATATTTTGGCAATGTTTTTTAAAATTCGATGGAGATTATAGAGTAAAACCATTATATTATCCTATTTCAATGGATGCTAATGTTTCAAAAAATTTGTTTAAAACAATGATAAACATTTATAAACAGCAAAGAAGATGGGCTTATGGAGTTGGCGATATTGCTTATTTTTTGTTTGGGTTTTTAAAAAATAAAAAAATTCCTATTCGTAAAGAAATTTCATTAGGATGGGAATTAATTGAAGGGCATATAGAATGGGCAACAGCAAGTTTATTAATCTTTTTTATTGGTTGGCTTCCTTTATTATTAGGAGGGCCTCAATTTTCTCAAACCGTTCTTTCCTATAATCTTCCTAAAATTATAAGCCGACTTATGACTATTTCTATGATTGGATTGGTTTTTTCTGCTTATTTAAGTTTTCTTCTGCTTCCTCCAAAACCTCCAAGTTTTAGTAAATATAAATATATAATTTGGGCTTTTAGTTGGTTATTGTTTCCCTTTATTATGGTATTTTTTACTTCATTTCCAGCGCTTGATGCTCAAACAAGATGGTTATTAGGAAAATATATGGGTTTCTGGACAACAGAAAAAGTAAGAAAGTAATCTATTCTAAATGAATTTTATTCTTAAATTCTTTTAATTTTTCTTTTAAAAACGGATATTTTTTAAATTCAATATCTTCTTCTAATATTTCTTTAGCTGAATTTCTTGCTTTTTCAACCAAAGAAATATTTTTAAACGAATCCATCATTAAATCAGGCACCCCCCATTGTCTTGTTCCGACAAAATCTCCAGGACCCCTAATTTCCAAATCTTTTTCAGCTAAAGTAAATCCATTTTCGCAATTTATTAAGGCTTTTAACCTTTCTTTTGTTTTTTTATTTAAGGAATCAGTAAATAAAAAACAATATGATTGATATTTACTTCTTCCAACTCTTCCTCGAAATTGGTGAAGCTGAGCCAAACCAAATCTTTCTGCGCCTTCGATCATCATAACAGTCGCATTAGGAACATCAACCCCTACTTCAACAACTGATGTTGATACTAAAATATCTATTTTTCTGTTTTTAAAATCTTTCATTACTTTTTCTTTTTCGCTATTTTTTAGTTTTCCATGAAGCATTCCCACTTTTAAGTCAGGAAATATTTCATTTGAAAATTTTTCATACTCTTTTTTTACTGCCTTCACTTCAGTTAAATTTTCATTCTTTTCATTATTTTTATTATTTTCTTCAATTCGAGGACAAATAACAAAAACTTGTCTTCCTTTTTTAACTTCTTTCCTAATAAAATTATATGTCTTTTCTCTGTCTTTTTTATCTATTACTTTTGTTATAATTTTTTTTCTTCCTTTTGGTAATTCATCTATTATAGAAATATCTAAATCTCCATATATAGTTAAAGACAGAGTTCGAGGAATAGGAGTAGCTGTCATTGATAAAAGATGAGGAACTGTTTTTTCTTCAGGTTTATTTATCGATGTTTTCCGACAAAGTTTTGCTCTTTGTTCTACTCCAAACCGATGCTGTTCATCTAAAATTACTAATCCTAATTTATTAAATTTCACTTTATCTTGTATTAAAGCATGAGTTCCAATTAAAATATCAATTTCTCCATTTAAAACCTTTTCTAATAATTTTCTTCGTGATATTTCAATAAAATCATTTTTTAATTTTTTTGAATAAAATTTATCATTTTTCCCTGTAAGCAGTCCAATATTTATATTAAAATTTTTAAAAAGTTTAAAAATTTCCTGAAAGTGCTGTTTTGCCAAAATTTCTGTTGGAGCCATAAAAGCAACTTGATAGCCATTTTTTATTGTATTTAAAGCTGCTATAGCCGCAACAACTGTTTTTCCAGAACCAACATCGCCTTCAAGTAAACGATTCATTGGTCTTGGTTTTTCTAAATCTTTTAAGATTTGAAAAGCTGCTTTTCTTTGAGCGTCAGTTAATTTAAAAGGTAGTAAATTAACAAATTTTTTAATTAAATCAATCTTAAAAACAATTGGTATTGCTTTTTCTTTTGATAATTTTAATCTTTCTTTTAAAACGAAAAGTTCAATATAAAATAATTCCTCAAAAGAAAATCTTTTTTTGGCTTGTTCCGCTAATTCTTTTGAATCTGGAAAGTGAATTTGGAAAAGAGCTTCGTTAATTGGTAAAAAATTATTTTCTTTTATTATTTTTTCAGGCAAGGTTTCTGGTATTTTATTTCTAAAAGATAAAAGCAATGGTTTTAAAATAGAACGAAACCATCGGGAAGATATTTTTTCTGTTTCAGGATATACTGCAATTAAACGACCTGTATGAGTTAAATCATCTAAAGAAAAATCTTTTTTTGATATTTTTTCATATATTGGATTTGAAAAAAACATTCCATATTTATCAAAAACTACCTTTCCTGATAAAAAAACAATATCGTCTTCTTTTAAAATTTTAGTTAAATATGGCTGATTAAACCAAATAGATAATATTGTTCCTGATTTATCTTCAATTAAGGCGCGTGTTAAAATCATTTTCTTTTTCCATGTTTTAGTATTTTCTATGCTTTTAATTTTTCCACAAATAGTGCAAACCTCATTTATCTTAACTTCTGAAATTTTAATAATTTTAGAAAAATCTTCATATCTTCTCGGAAAATGAAAAAAAAGATCTCTTATTGTTTCAATCCCCATTTTCTTTAATCTTTTTTTAAAAACATCTCCTATCCCAGAAATATTTTCTATAGGAGTTGAAAGATTCATAATTTCCTCTTTATCTTATAAAATATTATTTAATAAAAAAACACCTTTAAAAAGAAAATTTTATAAAAGCATTTATGGTTGAAAAATATCTTCTGGCAAAAAATGGACCTCTTTTACTCCAGGAAATTGTTTTGATGTCTTTTCAATTTGAAGCCACAAAATTTTCGCTTTACAAGAACCTCCGCTTGTTTTATTAAAAGGATCTTCAAAAACAAGCGTTAAAACACCATTTTTAAGATTAATATCTTTTAATTTTAACCCTTCTAAAGGAAAATCTGTTTCAATCCCTTCTTTAATTTCTTCTTCTGTTAAATTTTCTTTACCTCTTAAAAGAAGATTAATTGTTTCCTTTATTGGCGTTTGGGATATAGGAATTTTTCTTTTTATAGGAACTATGCCTTTTTCCGAACATTTTACATTTCCATTTTCGTCTTTGTCTTTTTCCGGATTATAATAATAAAGAAAAACATCAGTATAATTAATTTCTTCAAATAAAACTGGAATTTCAAATATTTTTTGATTTTCTAAAATTTCAGAAGGATTATCGCTTAAAAATTTTAAAGTTCCAGAAGAGGTTTGAGGCAAAGGAAAAAATAATTCTCCCTCGAAAGGAATAAAATCTTCGGTTGCCCAATCGCTTTTTGCATTTAAAATAGTTTTACCTAATAAATTATTGTTTTTATCATAAAGCTCAGCAGTAAAAACTCCTTCAAAAAACCAAAAACCTTTTGCTTTTCCTTCAATTTTTAGCGGACTTTTAATCTTTTCATTCTTTTTAGGAGAGATTATTAATATTCCTTGTTTTTCTTCAGGGCATTTCTCAAATTCACAATCAGGAGGTATTCTGCCAACAAAAGAATTATCATAACACATTTTTGCTTCTTTAGTACAAGAAATTTGTTTTTTAGGATAAAATTTTTGATAACAAAAAATCAACAAAATCAGTATAATTAAAAGGATAATTATTATTAATATTTTTCTGTTTATTTTTTTCATATTATTGAAAAATTGCATTTTTAAAATGTTTTATTTTCGCTTTTTTATGATTTTTATCCAAAATAACTGAAATTATATCAATCTGCCATTTACTATTTAATGGAATTTTATGCTCTATAAGCCAAATCTGAGAAAGATTAATTAATTGTTTTTGTTTTTTAAAATTAACTTTATCTTCTGGGGAAAAATCTGATTTGTTTTTTAGATATAATGTTTTTACTTCAATAAAGCAAATAATTTTATCTTTTTTAGCAACAATATCAATTTCTCCTTTATAGGGAAATAATTCTTTATAATAATTTCTTTCTAAAATTTTATATCCTCTTTTTATTAAATAAGAACAAGCAAGATCTTCTCCAAATTTACCAATCTTTTTTCTGCTATTCATTTTTTAAAATTATTTACAAATATTTTGAAGTAAAGATTTATCTATTGAAGAATCTTCACATAATTCTTTACATCTTTTCTCTGTTATTTTCTTGCTTAATTCTAAATTATATTCAAAAAATTTACTATTTTCGTTCCAAACATAGGCATCATAATCGCAATTATCATCTGAAGAGCCGTAAATCATATAACCGCCGGAAATTACTGCTTTATTTAAAGGATCTAATTCTACTGATTCGTTATAATATTTTCCTGCGCCCCCACTCATAAATTCCATAGTCAATATTTTTCCATCTTTTGATTTAAATTTAGAAATAACAGGTTTATTATTTTCAATTCTTAAAATAGTAAAATTAGTAGTGGACGCGCCGGAATTTCCTAAATCAACAAGAGCTTCTGGAATTTTATCTCCGGTTATATCTTCTGTTTTTTCGATTGTTATAGGATAATTTTTTCCAGCATCTTTAAATTCTTTTTTTAAATCTTTTTCTATGTCTAAAATTAACAAATTCCAATCAATATTATTATTTATTTCTTCTTCTCTCTTTTCTATTGCCGGACATTCTTCAAACTGACAATCAGGTCCAGTTCTAAAAACATAAGAGTTATCAGGGCAAAGTTTTGCGTCAGAAGGACAAATAGAATTTTTTCTGTTTTGGTTTTTCCAAAAGAAAAACAAATAAATTATTACGCAAAATAAAAATATAAGAAAAATTATTAAAACAACTTTTTTAAGTTTCTTTTTTGCTTTTTTCTTCATAAAATTTATTAAAAAAGCGGAGGGGACAGGATTCGAACCTGCAAGGGCTATGCACCCGCCGGTTCTCCAAACCGGTGCCTTGCCATTCGGCGCACCCCTCCCTATCTAAATAATTCAGAAATAATTTTTGAAATTGTTGGATGTTTTATTATTAAATTATATTTCAAAAATTTAAGCACTGTTAAAAAATCGGAAATTTCTTCTTTTAACGAATCTGGGCCTAAAAAAATTTCAATACCTTGCTTTAATAGATTTTCAGAATAATTATTTAAAATTTCATACTTTTGTTTTTCTTTTAAATAATCTATTATTTTTTTAAATTCTCCTCTATCTAACCAAACCCCTTTACATATATTACAAACATCAACTATAATTTTTGAATCTCCATAGTATACCTCATACAAAGGCAATCTGCAAGAAGGACATAATCTAATCCCATAAGATACTTTAAATTTTTTGGAATCTTTCCACAAATCAATATCAAGCCAATTTAAATCTTTATCTTTCTCATCCTTCGCCCACCTCAATTCATCTTCTTCAAACCATAAACCAAAACATCTAGGACAATAATCAATTTCAGTATTACATAAAATAGCACTTTCTAATGAAATTTTGCATATTGGGCATTTTTTATTGACTAAAATATTTGATGATAAAGTTTTAGGAGATTTTTTTTCTTGATTTTCTTTTTTCATGTTTATTTCATATGTTTGATATTATATTTTCTTTTAAATTTCCATTTGTCTTAAAGCTTTTATTCTTTCTTCAACTGGCGGATGAGTCATAAAAAGACGATTAATCCATAGTTTTTTTTCTTTTCCTCTTAAAGGATTTACAATGTATAAATGAGCTGTAGTATTATTTGAAACATTCAAGGGTGTTTCGTCTTTAGAAATTTTTTCTAATGCTCTAGCTAAACCCTCGGGATAGCGAGTAAGCAAAGCACCTGAAGCATCAGCTAAAAATTCTCTTTTTCTTGAAATTGCTAACTGAATTAAAGTTGCGGCAAGTGGAGCTAAAATTGCTGCTATTATACCTAATAAAAATAAAATTATTGAACTTGAATTGTCTGAATCTCTATCCATACCGCCCCAAAAGCTAATTCTTAATAAAAAATCAGATAAAATAGAGATAATTCCAGTTAAAGTAACAATAATTGTTTGCAACAACATATCTTTATTTCCAATGTGAGATAATTCATGAGAAATAACTCCTTCTAACTCTACTCTGTTTAATTTTTCTAATAACCCTAAAGTTAAAACTAATATCGCATTTTTTTCATTTCTTCCTGTGGTGAACGCATTTGGCTGAACTTCATTTAAAATATAAATTCTAGGCAAAGGAAGACCAGCAGTAATACAAAGATTTTCAACTAATCTGTATATTTCTGGATTATCTTCTTTTTTGATTTCTTTTGCCTTTGTCATTCTTAAAATAACTTTGTCAGAATACCAATAACTAAAAAAACTTTGAAAAACAGATAAAAAAACAGCAATAATCAAAAAAAATTGATTATTAAATAGATAACTAAAAATCCATCCTAAAAAAATAATAAAAACAAAAAAAATAGTTAATAATAACCAAGTTTTATGAATATTAGATTTAGCATAAGTATATAAAGTTGCCATAATAATTTATTAAAAACTTACTTTTACTGGTTCGTTTTCTTTATCTTCTTTTGTTTCAAAAAATTCCATTTTCTTAAATTTAAAAATCTTAGCAATAATATTTGTTGGAAATTTTTCAATTTTAATATTTAAATCTCTTACGTTTGAATTATAAAATCTTCTCGCTGCTTGAATTTTATCCTCTGTGTCTCGAAGTTCTCTTTGAAGTTCTAAAAAATTTTCGCTTGCTTTTAACTGGGGATAATTTTCAGATACAGCAAAAAGAGATTTTAATGTTTCTGAAAGAAAATTTTCTGCCTCAACATGATCTTTCATTGTTTGAGCGCTTATTGCTTTTGTTCTTGCTTCAGTTACCTTTTCAAAAAGATCTTTTTCATGAGTAGCATATCCTTTTACAGTTTCTATTAAATTTGGAATAAGATCATATCTTCTTTTTAATTGCACTTCAATATCTGCCCATGCTTCTTTAGCCTGATTATATAAAGATACAAAAGAATTATAAGAAAAAATAATCCATAAAACTAAAATTAAAATAATTAAAATTAACCA
>JAKPCP010000055.1 GCA_029553225.1 bacterium
AATAGAAGCAAAAGAGGGAATAAAAATTCAGCCAGAATCAAAAACTTTTGCCACAATTACTTTTCAAAATTATTTTAGAATGTATAAAAAATTATCTGGAATGACAGGAACTGCTGCTACTTCTGCCGAAGAATTTGATAAAGTTTATAAATTAGAAGTTGTAAGTATTCCTACAAATAAAAAAATGATAAGAGTTGATTTAGCAGATAGGGTGTATAAAACAACAGAAGGTAAATTTAGGGCTGTAGTAAAAGAAATTAAAGAAAGAAACCAGAAAGGACAACCAATTTTAGTTGGAACAGTTTCAATTGAAAAAAATGAATATTTATCAAAATTACTTTCTATAGAAGGTATTTCTCATCAAGTATTAAATGCTAAAAATCATGAAAGAGAAGCAGAGATTATTGCTCAGGCAGGAAAATTAAATGCTGTAACTATTGCTACTAATATGGCTGGAAGAGGAGTTGATATAATTTTAGGGGGAAATCCACCAGACGAAAAAGAGGCAAATGATGTTAGAAAATTAGGCGGACTTTTTGTTATTGGAACAGAGAGGCATGAATCAAGAAGAATTGATAATCAGTTGCGGGGAAGAGCTGGAAGACAAGGAGATCCGGGTGCTTCCCAATTTTTTCTTTCTTTAGAAGATGATTTATTAAGAATTTTTGGTGGAGATAGAATAAAATCTTTAATGGATAGGGTAAAAATTGATGAAGATCAGCCAATTGAAGCAAATATTATTTCAAAAGCAATTGAATCTGCACAAGAAAAAGTTGAAGGGTTAAATTTTGATTTAAGAAAACATCTTTTAGAATATGATGATGTAATGAATAAACACAGAGAGGTTTTTTATAAAAAAAGAAAAGAAATTCTTTTAAATTATAAAAACTCAACTTTAAAAAATTATGTTATAGAAATAGTAAAAAAAGCTGGATATAGCGAAGAAGATTATATTAATAAAGAAAAAGAAATAGGAGAAGAAAATATGAGAGAAGTTGAAAGATTTGTTTGTTTAAAAACACTTGATACTTTATGGATAGAACATTTAGAAGATATGGAATATTTAAGAGACGCGGTAAAATTGAGAGCGTATGGACAAAAAGATCCGTTAGTTGAATATAAAAGAGAAGCGCATCAAATGTTTAAAAAATTATTAGAAACAATTGATTTTAATATTGCAAAATTTATTTTTCAGGCACAATTAAAACCTCAAAATGAGAAAATAAATTTAATTAAAAATTCTTCTCAAAATACTGATTTTAACTCTAAAGAAAAAAAAGTAGGCAGAAATGATCCTTGTCCTTGCGGTTCAGGAAAGAAGTATAAAAAGTGTTGTGGAAAGTAAGATTGTTTTCTTGACAAAATTTAAAATATATGATATGAATAAAGCATCAAGAAAAATGGTTTTTCTTGATGTAGAACATTAAACAACAAAAATAGGAGTGTATTTATGGTAAAATTTTTTACTGCAATAAACGGAAACGATTTAGAAGGACAAATTAATAAGTTTCTTTATCAGGAGAAAATAGGTTGGGGAGATTTTAAGATAATAATTTTACCTCCTTACAAGGCAGAAATAAATATAGGAGGACAGATAGCAGTTTTGTTGATTTATAATAAAAAATAAAATTTTATATCATTCTTACATTTTGTCTCGCATTAATATTTTAATGCGAGACTTTTTATTTTATAATAGAAAAAACATAAAATTAATTAATATTATGAAAATTGCTATTGTTTCTGATACCCATGGAAATTTTAATAATTTTAAAAGAGTTATTTATTTTTTAAATAAAGAAAATATAAAAATAATTTTACATTGCGGAGATATTGGTTCTTATGATTTTTTAAAAGAATCTTTATCTAATTTTAAAGGGAAATTTTTTGGGGTTCTAGGAAATATGGATAGTGATTTTAAATTTGATATAGAAAAATATCAAAAACCTCCTTTTATTTTAGTAAAAGAAGATATTTATGAAATAGATATAGATAAGAAAAAAATTGCTTTTACTCATTTTAAAGATGTTGCCGAAAAATTAGCCGAGACTCAAAAATATGATTTAGTTTTTTATGGCCATACTCATAAACCATGGGAAGAAAAAATACAAAATTGTAGATTAGTAAATCCGGGTAATGTTTGTGGGGTTTTTTATAAACCAACTTTTGCAATTTATGATACAGAAAACGATAAATTAGAGTTAAAGATTTTAGAAAAAATTTAAATACTTTTCTTTTTTTGAATATTATGCTATAATAATTAACATTAATAAAAATAATTTTTAGAAAATGAGTAAGAAAAAAACATATTTAATTTTGTTTTTTATTTTAATTTTAACTTTTTTAAGCGTTTATTTTAATTTTCCTCAATATTTTAATAAATATCAGCCAATAGAAAAATTAAAAATGCCAGAGATTCCTTTTAAGTTAGGATTAGATTTACAAGGAGGAACGCAGCTTATTTATGAAGCTGATCTTACAAATATAGAAGAAAAAGATAGATTAACAACAATGGATGGATTAAAAGATATTATAGAAAGAAGAGTGAATCTTTTTGGGGTTCAAGAACCAGTTGTTCAAGTTCAGCAATCTTCTAATAATGCTTACAAGTTATTAGTTGAATTACCAGGAGTAAAAGATATTTCAGAGGCAATTAAAATGATAGGACAAACACCTTTTTTGGAATTTAAAGAAGAAAGAGATAAAAATGAAACAGAAGAAATAATTAATAAACAAAAAGAAATTCAGGAAAAATTAAAAAATAATAACGGAACTGAAAACATTGAAGATATTCAAATTCTTTATACAGACCCATATTTTAAATCAACAAATTTAACAGGTAAATATCTTAAAAAAGCAGAATTAGTTTTTGATCA
>JAKPCP010000056.1 GCA_029553225.1 bacterium
ACATAATTTTGATTTTGAAAAATATTATTTATATCCTTATGAAGTTGTTAATTTTGATGAAATGTGGGAAAAAATTGTTATATCCTTTTTTAATGAAATTTCTAAAAAATATGGTTTTGATTATAAAATAATAAATATGGATAGAAAAAAAGGAAAAGAAGTTTTATATGGAAGTTTATTTTTTAAAAAAGGGAATTTTGAGAAATGATTTTAGGAAATTCTATAAGTTTATTGTCCCAAATTAAATTATCTTTCATAAAGATTGGTATATTAAATTTTTTACAATCTTCTATTAAATCAATAACCCATTCCTTTTCAGGTTGTTTTGGCATAGGATCAGAACAGGCACCTATTATAACCCAATCTACAGATTCTTTTAATCTTAAATTTGTTAAAAGAGGTTCTAAAGATAAGAATTTTACTTTTGCATTTATATTTTTAAAAATTTCTAATGTATTGTCTAAATCAGATTGTTTAAGAATAGAAGTTCCAATCCAAAAGTTATTAGGAAAAGTTTTAAATTCTAAATATCTTTTAGGATTTTTAGTTAAAAAAATAAAAGTATGTCTTTCGGCTTTTATACAAGTATTAAAGACTTTATTTATCCATTCACTTGGAACCCAATCTCCAAATAAATCACCCATTGAGACAACGAATATTTTAGAAGGTTTTTGTATTTTGAGAGGTTCATTTAATCTATTTTCAAAAAAGGTTGGATTAAAATGTCCATAAATATTAAAAGATATAACTCGAGCATAACAAAAAGGGCATCCGTGTTTACAGCCAATTACTGGATTCCAACTATAATCTGTCCATTCAATTTTTGTCTTTTGCATATTACACCTCCATATATTTATTATATCATATTTGCAATATGAAACTTGGTATTTTTGGTAGTAGAAGTTTAACTGAATTAGAAGATTATAATAGAATAAAAGAGAAGATTTTAAAAAGAATAGATGATATTGAATTTTTGATAGTTCCTGCTGAAATAAAAGGAGCTTGTGAACAGGCAAGGTTGATAGCAAAAGAATTAAAAATACCTATTTTATTAGTATATCCTAATTTTGATAAATATTCATCAGGAGCATACGAAAAAAGGAGTAAAATGATAGTAGAACTTGGAGATTACTTTTTAGCATTTCACGACGGTCAATCAGTTGGAACTTTAAATGATTTAAGATTAGTGAGAAGAGCAAGGAAAAAATTTGAATATATTTTATTGAGAGAAAGTAAAAGAAATCCAAAAGAATTATTAGAAAATTTAGATTTGGAATTAGAAAATATTGATATTTTAATTGATGAGATATGAAAGAAGAGACTTTAAGACAAAAACAAATTTTTGACATTTATTATTCTTTAGGAGATAAAAGAAGTTTAGAAAAGTTAAATGAAACTCTAAAAAATA
>JAKPCP010000058.1 GCA_029553225.1 bacterium
CCCTTCCTTCATCTTTAACTATTGTTGCTCCTAATAAAACTGGAACAGCAAATCTTACAATAACAATTAAGGATTCAGCACCTTCTAGTGAATATACATCCACTATTAGAGTAACAAATCGTGGTACTAATTATTATACTGATGTTCAAGTAAAGACTAAAAAGATTACTCCAGTTTCTTCTATCTCAAACCTTAGAATGGATTTATACAATAACCAAATTCCTTTAGGAACCACAAGGACAATTTCGTTTGATACAAAAGGAATAAGTAAAATTAATATTAAATTTATTACTGATAATACTAACGAATCTTATTATTTTTATCTATATGATTGTAATTATTGTAGTAATATGATGAAAATAACAGAATGTACTTATCAAATGAATAAATATCCTGTTACAGATGGAAATCATTCTTTTTCAATTTTTCTTCCAGCAGATTCCGGATATTATAATTTAATTGAGAAGACCGGTTCAGTTAAAGTAGAAGGACTAGATGCATCAGGAAATGTGGTAACTTCATCAACATTAAAAAATATTACAATTAAAGGTGCGGGAGAAAAGTTGTTGCCAGCTTTTTCACCAGATATAAAAGATCAATTAGCAGCAATTTCAGAAGCGCTTTTTTCTCTTTCTCAAAAAATTGCCGAAGTATTTGAAAGATAAAGATAAAAATATAGAAATAAAATAGCGGCGGGGTAAAAACCCCGCCGCTATTTTTATCTTTAAAATTTGACCTTTTTTTTAATTTTGCTATTATAAATTAATGGCTAAAAAGCCATTTTTAAAATAGAAAATATGAAAGTCAACGATTTTTTTCAAAAAATACCTTTGTTTTTAAAAGAGGTAAGAATGGAAATAAAAAAAATAAATTGGCCAAACAGACAAGAAATTTTAAAATATGTTTTAATTGTTATTGGTGTTTCTTTGGTTGTTTCAATTTATTTAGGAGGTTTAGATTTTATTTTTACTTTTTTACTCCAAAAATTTATTTTAAAATAATATGGCTAAACAAAAATTACCTCAAGAAAGAAATTGGTATGTTATTCACACTTATTCTGGCTATGAAGACGCAGTAGCAAGAAATTTAAAACAGCGAATTGAATCTTTTGGAATGGAAGATAAAATTTTTAATGTTTTAGTGCCAAAAGAAAAGAAAATAAAAATAAAAGACGGAAAAAGAAAAACAATTGAAGAAAAAATTTATCCAGGGTATGTTTTAGTTGAGATGATTGTTACAGATGATTCTTGGTATGTTGTCAGAAACACTCCAAATGTTACAGGTTTTGTTGGTGTTGGGACCACTCCTATTCCTGTTTCACCTCAGGAAATCGAAAATTTAAAAAAGAGAATGAGTTTAGAAGAACCAGAATTTAAGATCGAGGTAAAAGTAGGGGATTTAGTAAAAATTATTGATGGTCCATTTAAAGATTTTAATGGCAAAGTTTCGGAAATTGACAAAGAAAGGGGAAAAATCAAAGTTTTAGTTAATATGTTTGGGAGAGATACTCCGGTTGAACTTGATTCATTACAAATTAAGAAATTATAAAATAATTTATTTTAAAAAAGTTAATTTTTATAATTATTTATTTAAATTTAAAATAAAAAAATGAAAAAGCCAAAAGCAGTAATTAAAATTCAAATTCCAGCAGGAAAAGCAACTCCTGCACCTCCTATTGGTCCAGTTTTAGCGCCTCATGGCATAAATATAGGAGAATTTTGTCAAAAATTTAATGATTTAACTAAAGATAAAGAAGGTTTTATTATTCCAGCAGAAGTAAGTGTTTATGAAGACAGAAGCTATGAAATTAAATTGAAACAACCTCCTGTTTCTGATTTATTAAAAAAAACAATAGGAATTGATAAGGGTTCTGGTCAGCCAAATAAAATAAAAGTTGGGAAAATTACAAAAGAACAAATTAAAGAAATAGCAGAAAAAAAGATGCCTGATTTAAATACCTCGGATATTGAAAAAGCAATGAAAATTATTGAAGGCACGGCTAAAAATATGGGAATTGAGATTGAATAAAATGAAAAAAAATGTTTATCCTGGAAAATTTTTGGTTTTTGAAGGGCCTGATGGCTCTGGACAATCTACTCAAGCAGAATTATTAAAAAATTTTTTAATTAAAAAAAAGTTTAAAGTTGTTTTAACTAAAGAACCGACAAAAACATCAAGAGCAGGAAAAAAAATTGAAAAAATTTTAAATAAAAAAAATAAAACTTCTCCAAAAGAACTTCAAAAATTGTTTGCCGAAGATAGAAAATGGCATTTAAAAAATATAATTATTCCTTCCCTAAAAGAAGGAATAATTGTAATTTCAGACCGCTATTTTTTTTCATCTTTTGCATATGGGAAAAGCGAAGGAATAAGTTTAAAATATTTAATAGATTTAAATAAAGATTTTTTATTGCCTGACAAAACTTTTATTTTAGATGTTTCTCCTTCTGTTTGTATCTCAAGAATTAAAAAGAGAGGAGAGGAAACAACTCTTTTTGAAAAAGAAGAAAAATTGGAAAAAGTTTTAAAAATTTATAAAACTTTTCCTCAAAAATTTGAAAATGTTGTTATTATAAACGGAGAAAAATCGAAAAAAGAAGTTTTTTCTGACATTAAAAATATTGTTTCTAAAATTTTGAAGTGATATAATAAGATAGTTTATTTTAGAATAATTTATTGCTTTAAAAATTTTATAAAAATTTTAATTAAATAATATTTTTAAAATTTAATAAATATGAAAGAAATTAGCTATAAGCCAACGATAGGATTGGAAATACATGTTGAATTAAAGACAAAATCAAAGATGTTTTGCCCATGCAAAAATGATTCTACGGAAAAAAGAGCAAATTTTAATATTTGCCCTATTTGCATGGGGCATCCGGGAACATTGCCCGTGCCTAATGAAGAGGCAATAAAAAAAGTTATAAAAGCAGGAATTGCTCTTAATTGTAAAATTTCTAAAGAATCAAAATTTGATAGAAAAAATTATTTTTATCCTGACTTGCCAAAAGGATATCAAATTTCTCAATATGATATGCCATTATGTCAAAACGGGTTTTTAAATATTGGAGAAAGAAAAATTAAAATTAGAAGAATTCATATAGAAGAAGATACTGGCAGATTGCTTCATTCTGAAAAAGGAGATTATTCTTTAATTGATTTTAATCGAGCAGGAATTCCTTTGATGGAATTGGTGACAGAGCCAGATATTAAAAGCGGAAAAGAGGCAAGAAAATTTGCCGAAGAATTACAATTAATTTTAAAATATTTAGATGTTTCTAATGCGGATATGGAAAAAGGAGAAATGAGAGTTGAAGTTAATATAAGCTTGTCAAAAGATTTAAAAAATTTAGGAACAAAGGTTGAAATTAAAAATCTTAATTCTTTTAA
>JAKPCP010000064.1 GCA_029553225.1 bacterium
ATTAGGATCTTCTCTAAAAACAGATTTCAAAGCTCTTCCAAAACTTAAACTATCTTGTCCTATTTCTCTTTGGTTTATTATACATCTATCATCTAAAAAAACGTATTCAATAGGATCTTCAATTGTTACAATATGCTCAGATCTGATATGATTAATTTCATCTATCATTGCAGCTAAAGTTGTTGATTTTCCTTGTCCCGAAGGTCCTGTTACTAAAATAAACCCTTGAGGCTTTCTTATAAATTCATGAAGAATAGGCGGAAGATTTAATTCCTCAATTGTTCTAATTTTTTCTGGAATCAAACGAAGAGCGCAGGCAATAGAATTTCTTTGATAAAAAATATTTACCCTAAACCTTGAACCCTTATAATTATACGAAAAATCAATTTCTTTTTCCCTTAAAAATCTGAATTTATGCTCTTCGGTCATTAATTCAAAAGCGAGATTCTGAGTATCTTGAGGTTCTAAAATTTTCATTCTTATTAAAGGAATCAGTTTGCCTGACACTCTTAATACTGGCGGATGATCAACTGAAAAGTGTAAATCAGAGGCTTTTTGCAAAATAGCAGTTTCTAATATATCTTTTAAAATTATATCATCCATAATTTATTTTTTGTTTAAAATTTTTTTAATTTCTTCAATAACTTCTTTTGGATCATAATTTGCTTTTATTAAATATTTATCAGCACCTAAACTTAATCCTTTTTCTATATCTTCTTTTTGATAAAGGTTTGATAAGATAATAATTTTTATATTTTTTAAATTCTCATCGCTTTTTATTTTTTTTAAAACTTCCCAACCATCAATTTTTGGTAAAATAATATCTAATAAAATAAGATCAGGTTTTTCTTGATTTATTTTTTTAAAACAATCTTCACCGCTTTCACTAATTCTAACAGAAAAACCTTCTTTCTCTAGTTTAGAAGTATAAATATCTATTAAAAACGGATCATCTTCAACAAGTAAAATTTTTTTCATAATTAACTATATTATAAATTAATTATTTTTCTTCAGCAACTCTTAATACTTCTTCAATCGAAGTAATTCCTTCTAATACTTTTAATATTCCATCTTGTTTCATTGTTATCATTCCCTGTCTTTTTGCTTCTTCTAATAAAACATTTTCACTAGGCTGTTTTAAAACTATCTCTGATATTCTATCATTCATTTCTAAAATTTCAAAAACTCCTATTCTTCCACTGTATCCGCTATTATGACATTTTTCGCATCCTTTTGCTTTATAAATATAAAAAGGTTCAGATAATTTAATATTTTTCTTAACTGATAAAGGTAGAGTATTTATTTCATTTTCAATAATTTCCTTTATTACAGAATTAGGCTTTTCTTTTTCCTTGCAATAAGGGCAAAATGTTCTAACTAATCTTTGAGCAATAACAATACTTAAAGTTGGAGAAATTAAAAATGGCTTAATACCCATATCAATTAATCTAGGAATTGTACCAACTGCATTTGACGTATGTAAAGTTGATAAAACAATATGTCCTGTTAAAGCAGAATGGACAGCTAAAGAAGCGGTTTCTTCATCTCTTATTTCTCCAACCATTAAAACATCAGGATCTTGTCTTAACATGTGACGCAAGCCTGTTGCAAAAGTATAACCTATGTCAGGATTAATTTGCGATTGATTTACACCGTCTATAAAGTATTCTACAGGATCCTCTAATGTCATTACATTAACCCCCTCTTTATTCAAAAGATTAAGTATTGCATATAGGGTTGTTGTTTTTCCTGATCCAGTAGGTCCAGTAGATAAAATCATTCCGTAGGGTTTTTCTATTGCTCTTTTTATAATTTCTAAATTTGGGCCAGAAATTCCTAAAGATTCAAAATTAATTTTTCTTTTTGATGGATCAAGAATTCTTATTGCTACTTTTTCTCCCAAAACCGTAGGAAAAGTTGAAACCCTAAAATCTATAATTTTATCGTCAAATTTAGCAGAAAATCTTCCATCCTGAGGCGCTCTTGTTTCATCTATTTTTAAGTTTGATAAAATTTTTATTCTTGCAACTAGTGCCGGTAAAACATTTAAAGGGGGGAAAATACTTGCATGCAAAACACCATCCAGTCTAAATCTTACTCTTACCTTATCAAAAGACGGCTCTATATGAATATCCGAAGCATTTCCTTCAACGCCGTGCCTTAAAATAACTGCTACTATTTTTGCTATTGGCGCCTCTTCTATTACTCTTTCTATTGTTTTTGGAGTTTTAATTGAAAGTGATTCAATTTTCTTTTCTTCTAATTCGCTTTCTAATTCCTCTAATGCCTCACTCACTTTCTCTTTAGAGGTAGAATATTTTTTAAATATTTCTTCAAAGTTTGAAGGGGTAATTAAAAAAATATCATAACTAAATTTATTTTGCCGTGATAAAAAATCTAATGCCTCTCTTGCTTTTAAGTCATCGGGGTAAACCATCCCTATATCAAAATGATTCCCATCTTGTTTTAAAGGAATCATTTTATAATATTTTGCTGATTCTTGAGGAATTATCTCTAAATTTTTTAATGGTATTTCATTAGGAGAAACATTTTTTAAGGGGATTTTCAAAATTTCACTTTTTAAATTAAATAAAAAATCCTCTGTCGTTATTTTTTCATCTAAAATTACTTCTTCTTCTTTTAAATTTTCATTTTTTATTTTATTCTCCAAACTTTCAGCCTTTTTCTTATCTATAATTCCTCTTCTTACTAATTCTTCAATAAGAAACATAAATTTTAAAAATTAAGGCAAAAATGGGTTTTCTTTTCCTATTTGACCTTCAAAAGGAGAAATTTTTGTAAATGGGGTAAGATTCTCTAATAAAGATGAATTTAAAACATCAAAATTAATATTTACTTCCTTCCAAATAGTAGTTGATACAACTTCATTATTTTCTTCTGTTTTTTTAGGAGAAAATTGAAAAACCCCTAATATAATCGCCACAGTTATACATAAAAAAAATAAAATTAAATATTTTTTATTTTTCATAAGGATAAATTTATTTATTAAATTTATTAAATCTTTAAATTAATAATTTTCTAATATCTTATTTAAAAGATTTATTAGAAATTTCATCTATCTAATTTATCTGACGACTGACCTAAGCTATATGTTGAAAAAACTAAATTAATATTAAATATGTTTGATTTTTCTGCTGATGAAAAATTAACAGAATCTATTTCGATTAAACGGGCGCTTTTATAAATTTCTTGTAAAAAATTTTTAAAATTTGGATACGAACCATAAAGAGAAGCATTATAGGATGTTTTCTCTAAATTCTTTTTTCCATCTTTTATAAGACTAATACCTGAAACATTTAAATTTTTTAAAGATAGGTCGTTTTTTAAACTTACCTCTTGAATATAATTTAACACATCTGGTTCAGAAGGGGTATCTGGAATAGCATCTTCAATTTTATTTATTGAGTTTTCATAAACTTCAATTTTTGACAAAATATTTTTTAGATTTGAAAAATAATTTTCTTTTTCGCTTAAAGATTTTTCTTTTATCTCTAATTGATCTTTTAAGTCTTTAAACTCTAAATATTTTGGCTTTAAAATAAAAATTCCGCCAAAAATTAAAGCGATAAAT
>JAKPCP010000006.1 GCA_029553225.1 bacterium
TATTATAAAAAAAAATAACTATTTGTCAAATATAAATATAATTAATGTAAATTGTCTTACATGTTTTCTTTTTATTTAATGAAATTTAAATAATTTTTTACTGATTCTATGCCAAATTTTAAGCAATCTTCAATTCTTAAATTTCTATATAGACCAGAAATAAAACCACCAATAAGGTAATCACCTGCTCCAATATTTATTCTTTCATTAATTTTCTCAGTTTCAAGAAAAATCTCTTCTTCTTTGTTTAGAAAATATACTCCATCCATAAGAGTTATAATTGAGTTTATAAAATTCTTTTTTAAAAATTTTTTTATTTCTTCTAAATTCTCTTTTTTAGTTAATTTCTTTGCCTCTTCAAGATTCATAAAAATATAATCAAATTTATTCAATATTTTTAAAAATCTTTGATTATCTAAAATTGGTATTGAAAGGTTTGTTAGAAAAATTTTATTCTCTCTTTTTATCTCATTAAAAAATTTAAAATTCTCACTATTCATAAATATATATGGAGATATGTGAACTATTTTTATATCATTGTATAATTTTAGAAAATTTTCATTCACTTTAAATATTAAATCTTGTTTTCTTAAGCCAACAACATCAAATTTGTCTTCTTTTATAAAATATAAAATTATGTTTGTTGAGTTAACTTTTTTAATTAAATCAAGGTTAAAATATTTTGATAATTCATTGTAAATCCCCTTACCTATAAAATCTTCACCTATATGAGAAAAAATGACAGGGTTAATTTTGAGATTTTTTAATGATTTTGCAATATTATATGCTGTTCCACCAATTTTTGTTGAATAATTTTTTGTATGACTTTTATTGTTTTCTAAAAAGATAAATATATCTAAATTTATCTCACCAATGATGAGTATTTCAATCATCAATTAAACTTTTTAGAAGATTCAGAGTTTTTAAATCTTCTATATACATCTCATCTCCACCTGGAGTTTCAAGAATCATTGGGTGCTCTTTAAATTCTTTATTGTTAACTAAAAATTTGAATGGCTCTAGACCCAAAAAACCTTTTCCAATATTTTCATGTCTATCTACATTTGAACCAAGAGGAGTTTTTGAATCATTCAGATGAAAAGCACAGAGTTTTTCAATTCCAATAATTTTGTCAAACTCATCTAAAACTTTTTTAAATCCATTTTGAGTTTTTATATCATAACCTGCTTCAAATGCGTGAGCAGTATCAAAACATACAAAAATCCTATCTTTTTCTTTTACACCTTCCATTATTTTTTTTAATTGTTCAAATTCAAACCCTATATTACTACCTTGACCTGCAACTGTTTCAAGAGCAATACCAGCTTTATTAACTTTTTCAAAAACTCTTTCTATCCCAATTATTATTCTTTCTATCCCTTTCTCTACTCCTTCCCCAAGATGTGAACCTGGATGAATAATTGTAAAAGGAATGTTCAATGAATTACATCTTTCCAAATCATCAATTAAAGCATCTATTGATTTCTTAAAAATCTCTTCATTTGGAGATGCAAGATTAATCAGATATGAAGTGTGAGCAACAACTTTTTTAATTTTTACCTTATTAAGGTTATTAAAATATTCT
>JAKPCP010000011.1 GCA_029553225.1 bacterium
AATAAAATGAAATCAAAACAAAAAAATAAAAAAATAAAATTTAGAAAAGAACAAAAGGAAGAAAAAACTGAAAAGGAATTTAAAAAAAAGATTGAAAAAAAAGAAAATGATATAAGCGTTCATCAAACAAAAATTAGAATCATTGGAATTGGAGGCGGCGGGGGATCGATTGTCTCCGAAATTTCTTCTGATATTAAAAAGGTTGATTTTGTTGCTGCTAATACTGATTATAAGTCATTAAAAGAAAGCGCTGATAAAGTTAAAAAATTTCAATTTGGGTTTAATTTAACAAAAGGATTAGGAACAGGAATGAATGATGAATTAGGAGAAAATGCTGCTATATCGGATAAGGAAAGAATAAAAGAGCTTTTAAAAGATCAAGATTTGGTTATTTTAGTTTCTTGTTTAGGAGGAGGAACAGGTTCTGGGGCAACAAATGTTTTCGCAAAAACAGCTAATAATTTAGGAGTTTTAACTTATGGAATCTTTACTTTGCCTTTTGATTTTGAAGGAGAAAAGAAAATGGAAATAGCGCAAAGAGCATTAGAAAAAATAAAAAATAATCTTAATGCTTATTCAATTATTCCTAATGAAAGAATTTTTAACATAATTGATAAAGATACTCCCTTAAAAAATGCTCTCTCATCAATTAATAAAAAATTAGCAGAAAATTTAGAGGGATTAATTGAAATGATTTATTCTTATGGATTAATAAATATTGATTTTGCAGATTTAAAAACAATTTTTTCTGGAAAAGGAAAATTAACTTACTTAAATTCAGTTGAAATAAATGAGGGAGGAAACAGAGAAGAAGAAATCAAAAAACTTATTTCAAGCCCATTATATCCTTATAGTTTAAATGGCGCTAAGGGAATTCTTTATAATATAGAAAGTGGAAAAAATCTTAAACTTTCAGAAGTTTCTTATATTTCTAAAATTATTTCAGAATTTTTAAGCAAACAAACGAAAGTTATTTTTGGAATAGATCAATCTCAAAAAGATGAGAAAAAAATTAAAATTACTTTATTAGCAACAGGATGTAATAGTAATTTTTTAGAAAACCTAATACCTCAAAAAGAAGAAATTAAAAAACCCAAAAAAATAATAAATAAAAATAATAACTTTAAAAAAAATAATCTAAAATTGGAAAAATCAACAGAAAAAACAGAAAAAAAAGAAATTAAAAAAGAAAAAAATAATAATTTAGAGTTAAACAGTAAAGAAGAAAAAAATAAAGAAAATAATCGAGATAAAAGTTTAGAAAAAGTAGAAATAAAATTAAGAAAAAATGGCATAGACGTTAAAAAAGAAATAGAAAAAAAAGAAGAAGATTTATTAGCAGAAGAAAAATTATTAGAAACCCCTGCTATATTTAGAAAAAACAATAATAAAAATAATAATTAAAATATGGAAAACATAAAAACGGCTATAGTTCCAGTTGCCGGTCTTTCAACGAGATTTTTACCTCTTTCAAAAGTTGTCCCAAAAGAATTTTGGCCATTAGTTGATAAACCTGTTATTCAATATATTATTGAAGAAATCAAAAATTCCGGAATCGAACAAATAATTTTTATTTTAAGCCCTAAAAATAAAAAAATTATAGATTATATAAAACCATCTTTGCAATTAGAAAAATTATTAAAAGAAAGAAAGAAAGAAGATTCTTTAAAAGAATTAAAAGAATTAGAAAAACTTTTTGAATCTATTTCTTTTTCTTTTGTCGTTCAGAAAAAGGCATTAGGAGATGGGCATGCTATTTTACAAGCGGCAAATCTTATTGGAGATGATCCGTTTGCTTGTCTTTTTGCTGATGATATCGTTGAATCTAAAAATCCTTGTATTTCCCAGTTGATTAAAATTTTTAAAACTTGTCAAAAACCAGTGCTTTCATTATATCGCCTTCCAAAAGAAAAAATTTCTTCTTACGGCGTTGTCTCTATAGAGAAAATTGCTAATAGATTATTTAAAATTAAAGAAATTATTGAAAAACCAAAAATTGAACAAGCTCCTTCTGATTTAGCAATTGTTGGAAAATATATTTTAACTCCGGAAATATTTGATTATTTAAGAAAGATAAAACCCAATGAAAAAGGAGAAATTATTTTAGCTAACGCTTTAAATTTAATGCTAAAAGAAGGAAAAATAGTTTATGGATATGAGTTTGAGGGAAAATGGTTAGAATGTGGAAATAAAATAGAGTGGTTAAAATCTCATCTTTATCTTTCCTTAAATCATCCTCAATATGGTCCTGAATTAAAAAAATTTTTAAAAGAAATTAATTAAATTTATGATTATTGAGGTTAAAAAAGATATATTAAAAAATATATATAAAGAAAGAAAAGAGGGAGTTTCAAAATATGATTTTGGGTTATTAGTTATTATTGGCGGTTCTGAATTTTATTCTGGTTCTCCTGCTATTTCCGCTTTATCTGCTTTTAGGGCTGGGGTAGATATGGTAAGAATTATTGCTCCTAAAAGAGCAGCAGATATTATTGCTTCATTTAAACCAGATTTAGCAGCGTATCCTTTAAAAGGAGAAAGATTAAATATTTCTCATTTATCTACCTTAAAAGTAATGACCGAAACAGCAAAAGCAGCTTCTCGAGGAAAAACCGCAATTGTAATTGGAGGAGGGATTGGAAGATCTGAAGAAACAAAAGAAGTAATTTCTAAATTTTTATCTGAAAATTCAATTCCTTCAGTAATTGATGCTGATGGAATTTACGCTTTAGAAAAAAATCCTTCAATTATTTTCGGCAAACCTTATCTTATTACCCCTCATCTTTATGAATTTTTCGTTTTAACAGGCAAAGATGTAAAATCGCTTCCTTTAGAAAAAAGAATAAAAATAGTAGAAGAAGAGGCAAAAAGACTTAAAACAACAATTCTTTTAAAATCTCAAATTGATATAATTTCAAATGGAGAAAATACAGCGATAAATAAAACTGGTTCTTATTATATGACAAAAGGAGGAATGGGCGATAGTTTATCAGGAATTGCAGGCGCAATAATTTCTCGAGGTATAGATATTTTTGAAGCTGGACAAGCAGCTGCTTATATTAATGGTCTTTCAGGAGAATTAGCAATTAAAAAATTTGGAGAATCAGTTATGACAAGCGATTTAATAGAAGAAATTCCTCAAGCAATAAAATTATAAATAAAATATATTTAAAATATGATCTATGATTTAATTATAATTGGCGGTGGCCCAGGAGGAATAACATCAGGAATTTATGCTGGAAGACAAGGTTTAAAAACATTGCTTATTACAAAAGATTTTGGAGGACAAATAGCTAAAAAGGGAATTAATATTGAAAATTGGCCAGGGAATAAAAGTATTTCAGGACAACAATTGATTAAAAATTTTGTTGACCATTTAAAAGAACAAAAAGAAGTAGAAATTAAATTTTCAAGCGTTGTAAAGGTTGAAAAAGATAATAAAAATTTTATTGTTTTAACCTCTGATAATAAAAAATTTAAATCTTTATCAGTAATAATTGCTATTGGGACAGAATTAAAACATTTAAATATTTTAGGGGAAGAAAAATTTAAAGGAAGGGGGGTAAGTTATTGTTCTATTTGCGATGGTCCTTTATTTAAAAATAAAAATGTTGCTGTAATTGGCGGAGGGAACAGCGGATTTGAAACTTCTTTATTTTTATCAAAATATGCTAAAAAAATTTATATTTTAGAATATTTCTCAAACGTAAACGCAGACAAAAAAAATCAAGAATTAGTTAAAAAAAATAAAAAAATAAAAATTATTACCAACGCAAAAGTCAAGGAAATAAAAGGAAATAATTTTGTAGAAGAATTAGTATATGATGATTTAAAAGATAAAAAAACAAAAAGATTAAAAATTGAAGGAGTTTTTATTCAAATAGGGTGTGAGCCAAAAACATCAATAGTTGAAAGTTTAGTAGATTTAAATGAAAAAAAAGAAATAGAAGTAAATCATTTTAATCTCCAAACAAAAACTCCAGGTCTTTTCGCGATAGGTGATGTAAATTCTGGGAAATATAAACAAATTGTCATTGCTGCTGGAGAAGGAGCAAAAGCAACTTTATTTGCCTGTCAATATCTTAAAGAAAATAAATTAAGTTAATTATATAATCAGTGAAAAAAAACAAAATAAAAAAAATTTCTGCTAGGGAAATACTTAATTCAAGAGGAAACCCAACAATTGAAGTTTTTCTTGAAACAGAAGATGGTTTTTTTATTTCTTCAGTTCCATCCGGAGCTTCAACTGGCAAATATGAAGCAGTTGAACTAATAGATAATGAAAAAAGATATGATGGAAAAGGAGTATTAAAAGCAATAAAAAATATAAATGAAATAATTTTTCCAAAACTTAAAGGAGAAAATGCGTCAAGCCAAAATAAAATAGATGAAATAATGATAGAATTGGATGGAACAGAAAATAAAAAAAGATTAGGCGCAAACGCAATTTTAGCAGTTTCTTTAGCAGTTTGCCGAGCAGGCGCTTTTTCAAAAAAATTACCTTTATATTTATACATAAAAGAACTTGTAAACAATGAAGAAAAAATTAAATTTCCATTTCCTTGTTTTAATATTATAAATGGAGGAGCTCATGCGGAAAATAATTTAGATATTCAAGAATATATGATAATTCCGATGAATGATTCATTTAGTAAAAATCTTGAAATTGGGGTAAAACTTTATAATCTCTTAAAAGAAAATTTAAAAAAGAAGTTTAAAAAAATTCCAATTGGAATTGGTGATGAAGGAGGATTTTCTTTGATATTTTTAAACAATGAAGAGCCTTTAAAAATTTTAAACGAAGTTATTTCTATTTTTAAAAAAGAAAAAATAAAAATAGGAATTGATTGCGCTGCTTCTCAGTTTTATAATTCTTCAAAAAAGAAATATTTATTTGAAAATTCTTTTTTGTTCTCTGAAAATCTTTTATCTTTTTATTCAAAATTTTTTAAAAAATATCCAATTATTTCAATTGAAGACCCTTTCCAGGAATCTGATTTTTCCTCTTTTAAAAATTTAAAAGAGGAAAATAAAAATATTTTAATTATTGGAGATGATTTAACTGCTACTAATAAAAACAGATTAGAAAAAGCAATAAAAGAAAACTCTATTAGTGGGGTTATTGTAAAGCCAAATCAAATCGGAACGCTAACTGAAACTCTAAATTTTATTAAACTTGCTAAAAAATCAGGTTTAAAAATTATAATTTCTCATCGATCAGGAGAAACAAATGATGATTTTATTTCTGATTTATCTATTGGGATATCTGCTGATTTTATAAAAGCAGGCGCTCCTGTAAGAGGGGAAAGAGTGGCAAAATATAACAGATTATTAAAAATTGAAAAAGAATTAAAAACCAATATTTAAAATTTATATTTTATTATGTCAAATTTATTTTTATTAAGGCATTTTAAATCTCAATGGAATTTGGAAAATCGTTTTACTGGCTGGACTGATATTCCTTTAATAAAGGACACTTCAAAAATAGCAAAAAAACAAACCAAAAAAATTTTTGAAAATAAAATTGATATTATTTACACTTCTTCGCTTTTTAGAAATATGCAAACAGTTGCAGAAATTTTTAAATTTTTACCCGACAAATATCCAATTTTTATTCATTTAGATGATAAAAAAATGAAAAACTGGGGAAAATTTAAAAGTTTTTCAAAAAATGAGCTTTTAGTTTATGTTAGTTCAAATTTAAACGAAAGATATTATGGAAGTTTACAAGGTTTAAACAAAGAAGAAACCATTAAAAAATATGGTGAAAAAAAAGTTCATTTATGGAGAAGAAGTTATGATATTAAACCCCCTAAAGGAGAAAGTTTAAAAGATGTTTATGAAAGAACAACTCCTTTTTATAAAAGATATATTGAAAAAGATTTAAGAAAAGGAAAAAATATTTTACTCGTTGCCAGCCATAATAGTTTGAGAGCTTTAGTAAAATATATTGAAAAAATTCCAAATGAAGAAATTATTAATTTAGAAATTCCTTTCGGAGGAATGATAGAATATACCTTTGATAAAAATTTAAAGATAAAAAATAAATCAATCTTTTAATTATTCAATTATTGAATAAAATTTTAAAATATATTATAATTATAAATTATAAATTAATAATTTTAAAAATATGACAGAAGAAAATCAAAACCAAGATAATAAAAAAGAAAAACAAAAAAATTATTTGCTTTTTGGAGCAATAATAATTTGCGGTATTTTAATTGCTGCGGCAATAATTTATGTAAAACCATTAAGCATAAAAGGATTAATATCCCCAAACGAAGCAGCAAACAAGGCAATAAATTTTATAAATGAAAACCTATTATCAGGACTTGAGGATAAAGCATCTCTTTTAAATGTAAGAGAAGAAAGCGGGCTTTATAAATTTGGATTTAATCTTCAAGGACAACAAATAGATTCTTATGTAACAAAAGACGGAAAACTGTTATTTTTAGAAGGCATTGATATGAATCAAAATAAAAATAATCAAGAAAATAATACAGAAAAAAATAATGAAAATTCAAATAATTCTCCAGTTTCTGAAGCACCAAAACAAGATAAGCCAGATGTTAAATTATTTGTAATGAGTTATTGTCCTTATGGGCTTCAAATGCAAAAAGCATTTTTACCGGTTTATGATTTATTAAAGGATAAAGCAGATATGGGTGTCTATTTTGTTAATTATATAATGCACGACAAAAAAGAAATTGATGAAAATTTAAGACAATATTGTATTCAAAAAGAACAAAAAAATAAATATTATAATTATTTAAGCTGTTTCGTTACTTCTGGCAATTCTGATGAGTGTCTTACAAGCGCTGATGTTGATAAAAATAAGCTTAACTCTTGTGTTTCTCAAACAGATAAAGAATATAAAATTACAGAATTGTATAATGATAAAAGTAAATGGTTAAATGGCGCTTATCCTAGATTTGATGTAAATAGCGATTTAAACGAAAAGTATAATGTTCAAGGTTCTCCAACGCTTATTATTAATGGAGTAGTTATTGATATAGATAGATCTCCAGAAAAAATAAAAGAAGTAATTTGTAAAGCCTTTAATAATCCTCCAGCAGAATGTTCTCAATCTCTGCCAGATCAAAGTTTTTCTCCAGGATTTGGATTAAAAACTGATTCATCTTCCGGAGGAAGTTGTCAATAAATTAAAATATAAAATAAAAATAATTAAAAAAATGAATAAAGTTAAAATTTATTCCACTCCTTATTGTCCTTATTGCGTTACTTTAAAAAATTTTTTAAAACAGCATAATATTGAATTTGAAGATATAGATGTTTCAGAAAACGAATCTGCTTTGCAGGAAATGGTTGAAAAATCAAAACAAATGGGAGTACCAGTTATTGATATAAATGGAGAAATTATAGTTGGATTTGACAAAGAAAGAATTTCAAAATTATTAAATATAAATTAATTATTTTGAAAATATGATAAAAATTGCTATTAATGGCTTTGGAAGAATTGGACGATTAGTTTTACGAAAAATTTTAGAAAGCAATTCTTCTGTTTTAGATGTTGTCGCAATTAATGATTTAAGCGATTCAAAAACTTTAGCTCATCTTTTAAAATATGATTCAAATTACGGAACTTTAAAAAATGAGATTACTGCTGATGAAAAAAATATTATTATTGATAATAAAAAAATAATTGTTTTTTCTGAAAAAGATCCTTTAAATATTTTATGGAAAGATTTAAATATAGATATTGTCCTTGAATGCACAGGAGTTTTTACTGAATACGAAGATGCTAAAAAACATTTAGATAGTGGGACAAAAAAAGTAATTATTTCTGCTCCTTCAAAATCAAAAGAAATTCCAACTTTTATTTTGGGAGTTAATGAAAATGAGTATAACCCAGTAAAAGATAATATTATTTCTATGGGTTCTTGCACAACAAATTGTCTTGCTCCTATTGTTAAAATTATAAATGACAATTTGATAATAAAAAAAGGTTTTATGACTACCTGTCATAGTTATACAAATGACCAGAGAATTTTAGATTTAGTGCATAAAGATATAAGAAGAGCAAGGGCAGCCGGTTTAAATATTATTCCAACAACTACTGGCGCTGCTTCAACAATAGGAAAAGTAATTAAAGAACTTGATAAAAAATTAGATGGAATTGCGCTAAGAGTGCCTACTTCAACTGTATCAATTTTAGATTTAATTATAGAAACAGAAAAATCAACAACAAAAGAAGAATTAAATAAAATTTTTAAAGATTCAGAAAACAACTTAAAAGGCATTTTAAGAGTTGAGGATAATTCGTTAGTTTCTTCGGATTTTAAAGGCGATTCTCATTCTGCAATTATCGATTCTCAATTAACAGTGGCAAATGATAATTTAATTAAAGTTGTTGCCTGGTATGATAATGAATGGGGATATGCTTCTCGTTTAAAAGAATTTGCAGAATTTATAGGAAATAAAATATAAAAGAAGCCCGTTTTAAAATAAAAACGGGTTTTTTAATTTAAAAATTTTGAAATATTTAAAAAATGAATTATAATTAAATATATTATTAAAAAATATAAAAAAATATGATTGAAAAATCTCAAAAAAATATTTTATGGCTTAAAGATATTACAATAGAAGATGTTCCTTTAATTGGAGGAAAAAATGGTTCTTTAGGAGAAATGTATAATAATTTAAAACCAAAAGGAATAAATATCCCCGAAGGATTTGCCTTAACAACTAATTTCTATTGGAAATATTTAAAAGAAAATGGATTAGATAAAAAATTAAAAGAAATTTTTAAAAATTTTAATCCTAAAAGTATTAAAAGTATTCAAGAATGTGGGAAAAAAAGTAGGGAAGCAATACTTAAAGGGGAAATTCCAGATGATTTAAAAAAAGAAATAATTTTTTCCTATAATCAATTAGAAAATATATATGGAAAAAATTGCGATGTTGCTGTAAGAACATCTGGGGTAGCTGAAGATATGCCAAATACTTCTTTTGCAGGACAATTTGAAACATATCTTAATGTAAAAGGAAAAGAAGAGTTGTTAAAAGCAGTAAAAAAATCAATTGCTTCAACTTTCACTGATAGAGCAATTGCTTATCGTGAAGAGAATAAAATTAAACAATTAAAATTTGCTTTATCAATAGGAGTAATAAAAATGGTAAGGTCTGATTTAGGATCATCAGGAGTAATTTTTACGCTAGACACTGAAACAGGATTTCCAAATGTAATTTTAATTAATTCAATTTGGGGAGTAGGGGAATTAATTGTTAAAGGAAAAATAACCCCTGATGAATTTTATATCTTTAAACCAACTCTTAAAAAAGGATTTAAACCAATAATTGTTAAAAATTTAGGAAGAAAAAGCTTAAAATATATTTATTCAGAAAAAGGAGGATTAAAAGAAGTAAGTGTTAAAAAGGAAGATCAGTTAAGGTTTTCTTTAACTGATGATGATATTTTAACTCTTTCAAATTGGGCAATTTTAATTGAAGAATATTATTCAAGAAAAAATGGAAAATGGATGCCTCAAGATATTGAATGGGCAAAAGATGGAAAAACCGGTGAGCTTTTTATTGTCCAATCAAGACCTGAAACAGTTCATGCTAGAAAAACAGAGAAATTTTTTGAAGAATACGAACTTAAAACTAATAAAAAACCTATTCTTGAAGGTATTAGTATTGGAGAAAAAATAGGAATAGGAAAGGTAAAAGTTATTAAAGATGTTTCAAAAATATCAGATTTTGAAAAAGGAGATGTTTTGGTTACCAAAATGACTGACCCTGATTGGGTTCCTATAATGAGAATCTCATCAGCAATTATAACAGATGAAGGAGGAAAAACTTGCCATGCAGCAATAGTAAGCAGAGAATTAGGAATTCCAGCAATTGTAGGCACTAAAAATGCTACTAAAGTTTTAAAAAATAAAGAATTAGTAACCGTTGATTGTTCTCAAGGAGCGAAAGGAAGGGTTTTTTCAGGAAAAATTCCTTACAAAGTTATAAAGCATAATTTAGAAAACATTCCCGAAATTAAAACAAAAATTACAATGAATATTGGCGATCCTCAAACCGCTTTTAGGGTTTCATCTTTGCCAAATAAGGGAATTGGTTTAGCTAGAGAAGAATTTATAATTGCTGAAAAAATAAGAGTTCATCCTATGGCGCTTTATAATTTTCCGAACATAAAAGATAAAAAAATAAAATTAAAAATTGAAGAAATAACTATTGAGCATAAGGATAAAAAAGAGTTTTTTGTAAAAGAATTAGCAGAAGGAATTGCCCAAATCGGCGCTTCAGTTTATCCAAAAGAAACAATCGTTAGATTTTCTGATTTTAAAACAAATGAATATAGAAATTTAATCGGCGGAGAATTTTTTGAGGAAGAAGAAAATAATCCAATGTTAGGGTTTAGGGGCGCTTGTCGCTATATTTCAAATTTATATCAGCCTGCGTTTTTAATGGAATGTTATGCAATTAAAAGAGTAAGAGAAGAATTTGGACTAAAAAATGTTAATGTAATGGTTCCTTTTTGCAGGACAATTAAAGAAGCAGAAGAAGTTTTAAAAATAATGGAAAAAGCAGGGCTTAAAAAAGGACAAGATAATTTAAAAGTTTATGTAATGTGTGAAATACCATCAAATGTAATTTTATCAGAGAAGTTTTTAGAAATTTTTGATGGCTTTAGTATTGGAAGCAATGACTTAACTCAAATGATACTGGGATTAGACAGAGATAATTCATCTATTTCATATATAGGAGATGAAAGAAATGAAGCAGTAAAAGAAATGATTAAAAAAGCAATTAAAATATGTAAAGAAAAAGGTAAATATATTGGAATTTGCGGAGAAGCGCCTTCAAACTATCCTGAATTTACTGAATTTTTAGTAGAGCAAGGCATTGAAAGTATATCTTTGAATCCTCATGTTGTTTTAAAAACTCATTTAATAGTGGCTGAAAAAGAAAACAAGATTAAAGAAGAAAAAAAATAATTATGTACGATATTATAACTTTTGGGTCAGCTAGTTGGGATATTTTTATTAAACCAAGGAGTTTTTGTAAAATATTTGATAAGAAAAAATTTATTACTGGAGACGGAATTTGTTTTGATTTAGGCTCAAAAGTTGATATTGATGATATTTATTTTTGTTCAGGTGGTGGGGGAACAAACACTGCAGCTACTTTTTCTAAACAAGGATTTAAAGTCTCTTATTGCGGAATGATAGGAGATGATGTTTCTGGAAATGAAATAATAAACGAATTAAAACAATTTAATATTGATACTCAATTTATTTATAAAACAAAAAAATCAAAGACAAATCATTCAATTGCTATAAGCGGAATAGAAAATGAAGATAGAACAATGCTGGTTTATAGAGGCGCTTCAGAATTTCTTAAAAAAAAAGATATTCCTTTTAATAAATTAAAAGCAAAATGGTTTTATTTAGCTCCGCTTTCAGGAAATCTTTCAAAAATTTTTGAGCTTTTAGTAAATTTTGCTTATAAAAATAATATAAAAATTGCTGTAAATCCTGGAAATACACAACTTTCCTTTCCTTTAGAAAAACTTAAAAAAATATTAAAAAAGGTTGATATTTTGATTTTAAATCAAGAAGAAGCATCTTTTTTAACAAAAATTCCTTATGAAAAGGAAAAAGAAATTTTAAAAAAAATTAGAGAAATTTCAAATGGTCTTATAATAATAACAAAAGGATCTGAAGGTGTTTCTGTTTTAAACGACAAATATCTTTATAAAGCTAAAACTTTTAACACAAAAGTAATTGATAAAACAGGAGCAGGGGATTCTTTTTCTTCCGGATTTATTTCTGGTTTTATTTTAAAAAACAATATTGAATATGCGATTCAATTAGGCTCGGCAAACGCTACAAGCTGTCTTCAAAAATGGGGAGCAAAAAACGGTCTTTTATCTAAAAATGATAAATTTAAAAAAATTAAAGTAGAAAAAATAAAATTTAATTAAAATCATTTTAATGAAAGATCTTAAATATTATTTAAAAAAGGCGAAAGAGGAAAAATGGGCAATTCCCCAATTTAATTTTTCAACAATTGAACAATTAAAAGCAATAATTAATGTTTCTTATAAATTAAAAACTCCTGTTATTTTAGGCACTTCAGAAGGAGAAGCAAGTTATTTAGGAATGGAAGAAATTGTTTCTTTAGTAAAAATTTCAAAAAATAAATATAAAATACCATTATTTTTAAACCTTGATCATGGAAAAAATTTAGATTTGATTAAAAAAGCAATATTTTTAGGGTATGACTCGGTTCACTTTGATGGTTCTTCATTTTCATTAACAGAAAATATTAAAATAACAAGAGAACTTATTAAAATTGCTCATAAAAAAAATATATTAGTTGAAGGAGAAATAGGATCAATTAAAGGAGAATCTCAATTATCATCTAAAAAAATAAAAATTTTAAAACAAGATCTAACTTCTGTTTCTGATGTAGAAAAATTTGTAAAAGAAACAAAAGTCGATAGTTTAGCAGTATCTATTGGAAATATCCATGGCGTTTATAAAAAAATGCCAAAACTTGATCTTAAATTATTAAAAGACATAAAAAAAATTTCAAAAAATTTTTTAGTTTTACATGGCGGTTCTGGAATTGAAAATAAAGAAATAAAAAAAGTGATAAGAGAAGGGATAGTTAAAATTAATTTTAATACTGAAATAAGAATTATTTGGAAAAATTCTTTAAGAAAATATTTAAAAAATAAAAATGAATTTAAACCATATAAAATTTTAAATTTGGTTCAAAACGATATTGAAAAAAAACTTGAGGAAAAAGTGTATTTACTAAATTCAAATAATAAGTTATAAATAAATTATTATAAATAAATTAAAATTTAAAAAGATATGATTACAATTAAAGCGAAAAAAAGAGAAAAAACTGGTAAGGAAATTAAAAAATTAAGAGAAAAGGGGATTTTGCCTTCGGTTTTATATGGTCCTAAGATAAAACCCCAACCAATAGAATTAGATTTAAAAGAATTTAAAAAAATATATAAAGAAGCTGGAGAAAGCTCTCTAATATCTTTAGAAATTGAGAATAAAAAAACGCCTGTTTTAATTCATAAAATAGAAAAAGATCCTGTTACAGATGAATTTATTCATGTTGATTTTTATCAGCCAATTTTAACTGAAGAGGTAGAAGCAGTTGTTCCGTTAGTCTTTGAAGGAATATCTCCTGCAGTAAAAGATTTAGGCGGCACATTAATTAAAGAAATTCATGAAGTCCATGTTAAAGCCCTTCCTGAAAACCTTCCCCATGAGATAAAAGTAAACATTGAAAATCTTAAAACTTTTGAAGATGAAATTTTAGTAAAAGATTTGATTTTGCCTCAAAAAGTAAAAGTTTTAAGAGAACCGGATGAAATTGTTGCCTTAGTCGTTCCCCCTGAAAAAATAGAAGAAGAACTTCAAAAACCAATTGAAGAAAAAGTTGAAGAAGTAGAAAAAGTTGAAAAAGAAAGAAAAAAAGAAGCTGAAGAAAGTACAATTGAATAAAATTTTAAAATATTTAAAATTATGATTAGAAAAAAGAATGAAAAAAATATATTTATTTTTGTTTTTGTAATATTTATTTTCTTTATCTTACCTGTAATTTTTATTTTTGCTCAAACTACCCTTGAATCTCAAAAAGCAGAAAATCAAAAAGCAGAAGAAGAAAAAATACAATTGGAACAAGAATTGAAAGAATTAGAAAATAAAATTGCTCAATATGAAAAAGATATTACAAAAACAGAACAGGAAAAGAAAACTCTTCAAAATCAAATTTCTAGTATAAAATCAAAAATCAACCAATTAGACCTCCAAATTCAAAAAGGAAATCTTATTATAAAAGATTTAACACATCAGATTAAAGATACTGAATTATCAATTCAAGAATTAGAAGAAAAAATTGAAAAAATAAAAGGGCAAATATCTTCTTTATTAAGAGAAATAAATGAAGAAGATAAAAAATTTCTTTTTGAAATTCTTTTATCAGAAGAGAAGCTTTCTGATTTTTTTATAAATTTAACATCTCTTGAATCCCTGCATTACAAAAATCAAGAGTATCTTAAAAACATTAAAGAATTAAAAAGCAATTTAGAAAATCAAAAACAAAAATTAGATGAAGAAAAAACAGATTTATCACGCACTATAAAAGTACAAACTTTACAAAAACAGCAAAACGAAGAAGCAAGGAAAGAACAGGAAAAATTATTAAAAATGACAGAAGCTCAGTATCAAAAATATCTTCAGGAAAAACAAGCACTTGAAAAAAGAGCAAATGAAATAAGAAATAGAATTTATCAATTAACTTTACCTGGACTAGAAGTGCCTAAAACAAATAAAGAATTATATGAACTAGCAAAATGGGCTGGAGATGTTGTCGGAGGAGTTCGTCCAGCTTTAATTTTAGGATTATTAGAGCTTGAATCTGCATTAGGCACAAATGTTGGACAATGTAATTGTTCAGGACAGACAAGATGTAATCATCCTGAATTAACTTATAAAACAGTAATGCCTAAAAGCCAGTGGGCTTCTTTTGAAGCAATAACTAAAGAATTAGGATTAAATGCGAATACAACACCTGTTTCTTGTTATGTAAGCGGAGGAAATGTTCAAATGGGAGGAGCTATGGGTCCAGCTCAATTTATGCCTAATACATGGCTTAATTTAGGATACAAACAAAGAGTAGAAAATATTACAGGTATAAGACCAGCAAACCCATGGAGAGCAAAAGATGCATTTTTAGCCGCTGCTCTTTATTTATCTGATTGGGGTGCTCAAACAAAAAATCGCCAAAAAGAAGAAGGAGCAGTACTTGCTTATCTATGTGGCACAAGCACTTTAACTCCTACTTGCGCTCGTGCCGGAGGGGACTGGTATAAAAAAACAGTAATGGAAAAAGCAGATCAATGGCAATCATGGATTAATCAAGGGATTTTTTAATCACTATAATCTTTTAAAGACTCTATTATCGGTTCTAAATTTCCTTCCATAATATCTTCAATATTATGGAAGTTTTTTTTAATGCGATGGTCTGTTATTCTATTTTGAGGAAAATTATAGGTTCTAATTTTTTCTGCTCTTTTTGCTTTTCCAATTTGAGTTTTTCTTTTATCAGCAATTTTTGAAAATTCCTCCTCTTGTTTTTTTTCTAATAAACGAGCAGCTAAAATAGATAAAGCATTCTCTTTATTTTTTAATTGGTTTCTTTCAGTTTGAGAAGAAACAACAATTCCTGTTGGGATATGAGTTATTCTTACTGCTGTTTCTCTTTTATTTACATTTTGCCCACCCGGGCCAGAAGAACGAAAATAATCAATTTTTATATCATCCGGTTTAATTTTAATATCTGTTGATTTAGGCTTAGGTAAAATAGCAACTGTTGCGGTAGAAGTATGCACTCTTCCTGATTTTTCAGTTTCCGGAATTCTTTGAATTCTATGAACACCTGCTTCGTTTTTCATTTTTTCATAAACATCATCTCCGGATAATTCAAAAATAATTTCCTTAAAACCATTAAGTTCGCTTGGATGAGAATCTAAAACTTTTTGTTTCCAACCTTGAGAATTAGCAAATTTTGAATACATTCTGTATAAATCCGCAGCAAAGAGACATGCTTCTTCTCCACCTGTACCAGCCCTAATTTCAACAATTATTGAAGAAAAATCTAATCCTTCTTTTTCTTTTTTTAAAAGATTTTCTAATTCTTTTTTTAAAGATTCTTCTTTTTCCTTTAATTGGGTAATTTCTATTTCTGCTAAGCTTAATATTTCTGGTTCTTCGCCAGAGATTAAAATTATTTTATTTTCTTCAATCTGTTTTTCTATTTCTTCTAATTCGTTATATTTATCTAATATTTTTTCTAATGATTTTTTCTTTTTTGATAGCTCTTCAAATCTTTCCAAATCGGAAATAATATCAGGATTGCTTAACTCATTTAAAATACTTTCGTATTCATTTTTTATATTCTCAATTTCAGAAATAAAATCAGACATAAATAAACTTATTACTTATTATTAAATTTTATTTTGATTTCTTTGCTTTTTCCATTCTTTTCTTAAACTTTTCTACTCTTCCCATTTTATCAATAATTTTTTCCTTACCAGTATAAAATGGATGACATTGAGAACAAATTTCAACTTCCATATATTCTTTTGTTGAACCGACAGTAAAAGTATTTCCGCAAGCGCATCTTACTTTCGCTGAAGGATAATATTTTGGATGAATATCTTTTTTCATAAATTTTTAAAATATTATTAATTTTTGTAATATAATTTATATATACCTTATTGCTCTTGAAAAATCAAGAAATATATTATAGTATTTAAAATACATTTAAATAATTAATTTATATTAAATTTTATGATTAAAGAAAATGATTTAAAATTAAATACCGAAAAAATGATAGAAGCAGGATTAATTTTTGGGCATAAAAAATCAAAAACTCATCCTAAAATGAAAAAATATATATCGGGAGTAAAAAACGATATTCATATTTTTGATATTGAAAAAACTTCTGAAAAATTAAAAGAAGCTTTAAATTTCATTTATGAGCTTGTTTCTAATAATAAAACAATTCTTTTTGTTGGAACAAAAATTCAAATAAAAGATATTTTAAAAGATTTTGCAAATGAGGTAAATTGTCCTTATATAAACGAAAGATGGTGCGGTGGCACTTTTACTAATTTTGAGATAGTTAGAAAAAGAATAGAATATTTTAAAAATTTAGAATTAAAAAAAGAAAAGGGAGAATTGGAAAAATATACCAAAAAAGAACAAATGAAATTAGATAAAAAGATAAAAGAACTTGAAAAAAAATTCGGAGGAATTAAAAATTTAGAAAAATTACCTGACGCAATTTTTATTTTAGACATTAAAAAAGACTATACTGCTCTTCTTGAAGCAAAAAAGAAAGGAATTCCAGTAATTGCAATTGTTGATACTAATGTTAATCCTGATTTGGTAAATTATCCGATACCCGCAAATGATGACGCAATTAGTTCAATAAAATACATTTTAGATGTTGTAAAAGAAGTTATTCTTAAAGCAAAAAATCAATAAATTATAAAAGAATAAAAAAATAAAAACATGATTTCAATAGAAATAATAAAACAACTTAGAGAAGAAACAGGAGTTTCAATCAGCGAGTGTAAAAAAGCTTTAGAAAAAACAAACGGTGATTTAGAAAAAGCAAAAGAAATTTTAAGAAAATGGGGAGAAGAGGTTGCAGAAAAAAAATCTTCAAGGCAAACAGGACAAGGAATAATTGAAAGCTATATTCATCCTAACAAAAAAGTAGGAGTATTATTAGATATCAGATGTGAATCTGACTTTGTCGCAAAATCAAAAGATTTCCAAGATTTATCTCATGAAATTTGTCTTCAAATTGCTGCGATGAATCCGCTTTTTATAAAAGAAGAAGATATTTCAGAAGATTTAATAAATAAAGAAAAAGAAATTTATAAAGAACAATTAAAGGATTCTAATAAACCGGACAAAATAATTGAAGAAATTATAGAGGGAAAATTAAAAAAATATAAAGAAAAGGTTTCTTTGTTATCGCAATTATGGATAAAAGATGAAGAAAAAACAATAAACGACCTTATGAATGAATATATTTCAAAATTGGGAGAGAATATTTTAATCAAAAGATTTACGCGATACGAAATTTAATTATTTATGGAAATAATATTTTTTATTTTTTTATTACTTTTAAGTTTTTTAGGAATAATTTTTTTTATTATTAAAAAAATTCCTGATTTATCAAAATTAGTAATTATTGAAGAAGATATAAAAAAAGAAAAAAATAATAAAAAGTTTTTAAAAAATCCCTTTATTGGATTTAAAAGCCACCAGAAAAAAATTCAATTTGAAAAAATACTGCAAAAAATTCTTTTAAAAGCAAAAATTAGATTGCTTAAAATTGAAAATAAAATAGGGGATTGGATAAATTATCTTAAAAACAGATCAGCATCTAAAAAAGATTTTTCTGAAAATTATTGGCAAAAAATACAGAAATCAATAAAAAAGAAAAAATAATTTTGCCGAGGTAGCTCAATGGCAGAGCAATGGTTTTGTAAACCATAGGTTGGAGGTTCGAATCCTCTCCTCGGCTCTTTTTATTTTCTAAAATTAAAAAGAGAAAAAATTAACTAAAAAATTATAAAAAGGCATAAATTTAGAAGGGATAAAAAATCCATAAGTTAAAGGAGTTAATATCAAAAAAACAGAGAAAACAGAAAAAAGAAATCCAAAATAAATAAAATTTTCTATTTTTCTATAGCCTTTTTCTTTTAATTTAAAGTAAATTCTATCGTATAAAATAGAAACAATTAAAATGCCAAACAGCAAAGAAGGAAAATAATGATATAAAAAAGCAACTCTTTTAATAAAAAGATAAGGGAATAAATTAGAAACCCAACCAATTAGACAAACCCATAAAAAATCTGGCATTTTCTCTCTTTTCTCTTTTTTTAAAAAACAGAAAAAAGAATAAATTATAGAAATAATTATTATCCAATATATTAAAAAATTTCCAAATAGATAAATATTTGCGCTTTGTTGACCTATATTATCTGTTTTTGTCCAATACCAAATAGGCTCAATTCCAAAAGGCCATTGAAACCATTTACTTCCATTTATATGACCTTCTTTAATGCTTGCGTTATAAAAATACATTTTATTATTTAATTCAATAAATTTTTGCCAATTTGATAAAGGTTTTACATTTTTTGAGACTTTATTTTCTAAAAGCGTTTTTTGAAAAGATAAAGACATGTGATTATCTCCATCTCCGGATTTATATAGCAATGAAAAATGAATTAAAAAAATAGCGTAATAAATAATTAAAAAAATAAAAAGAAAAAGGGAAATTTTAAATAAAAAATTTTTTATTTCTTTTTTGTTAAAATTATTTAGAAGTTCAAAAAAATGCAAAAGAAAAATAACACCAATAAATAATAAACCTGTCCATTTAATGCTAAAAGCAAAAGTAGCGAAAAGATAAGTTAAAATTAAAAAAATAAACGATTTTTTACCTTTTGATTTTTTATATTTTAAATAAAATAAAATTGATAAAAATCCAAAAACTAAAAGAAAAATATCAACAAGAATAAATTTTGATTGAACTAATAAACTATTTTCAAAAATTGCCAGAAATGAGCCTAAAAAACACGCTTTTTTAGACAAACCTATTTCTTTTAAAATAAAATAAATAACGAGAGGAAGAAATATGCCAAAAATAACCGGCATAAATCTTAAAAAAAACAAATAAAAACTATCTGAAGATTCTCCTATTGCATTAAAAGATAAATTCCCCTGATAGCCAATAATTTTAGCAAAAAAGAAAATAATTAATTTTCCCAAAGGCGGATGAATATCAAAATAATACTGGTGTGAAAAATAGCTATTTACAAATTTGCCAAAATAAACTTCATCAAAGACAACCTCTGGCGGATAACCTAAAAACAAAAATCTAGTTAAAAAAGATAAACATAATATAATAATTAAGGGGAAATTTTTAATTATATTTTCCATAAATTTTATTTTATTAAATTTTATTTTATTAATTTAAACATATTGGTTTTAAAATTTTAATCTCTCCTGTTTGATATAATAATTTTGTTTTTTCTAATAATAATTTTTCATTTATATCTTTATACTGGTTTTTTAATCTATTATCAAGATATAAATAATCTATTTTTTCCTTACAAGCAAGAGAAATATCTCCTTTTAAAATTTTTGCAATATTTTCTTTATGCTTAAAATAATCTAAACCTTCTGAAAAAATCCATCCCTCATAACCTAAATAAATTCTTCTTCCTGCCATAAATATAGGGGGAGCATCAATATTTGAACTTGTCAAAAATAAGGCATTATCTTCTGTAAAATTTTTAATCCAATTTACTGCTTTTTCGTTTTCTTTGTTTTTATCAGCATAATAAAAGGATCTATCTCTTAAAATTATTATTTTTGAAACATCAATAAAACCCGAAAAAGTTGAAAAAATCAAAAGAATAATAATTAAAAATTTAAAACTAAAAGAAAGATTCCATAAAGATTGGAATAAAGGAAGGATAATAAAAATAATAGATAAAACCCACCAATAAAATAATATTTTATTGTTATCAAAATTCCATGGTTGAAATAAAAATAAATTAGGAATAATAAATAAAAAAATGCTTGCGATAAAAAAACCAAGATTGTTTTTTTCTTTAAAAAAAGATTTGATTTTATTTTTTTTAAAAATAAAAGTAAGAAGAAATAAAATGATAAATAAAAGCCAAACCAAAAAAACAATGCCAAAATTTTTAAACCAATAAAAGAAAACATCAATTAAGTTTTTATTTAAATCATCGCAAAAAAACCAAGAATTATTATGAGAGCAAAACGTCCAACCAAAATTTAATTTTATAGAAAAATTTTTTAAATTTTTAAGGTAAATTAACTGAGGAAAAGAAACTAAAAAAGTAAAAGTTGCAAATTTTAGCCATTCTTTTATGTTTTTAAAGTTAAAAAACAATAATACTGACATTATAATAAATAAAGAGAAAAAAGTATGAACATGAGAAAAAGGAAGCAAACCAGCAATTAACCCAAACCGCCAAAAATTATAATCTTTTCCATAATAATAAATTGATAAAAGAATAATTAAAAATAAACAAAATCCCAGTGAAAAGCTTCTTTGATGGGTAAAAAATGAAATTAAAGGAACTATCCATTGAATATTGTTAAGCACACTTCCATTTAAATTTTCAATTTGAGTATATGTTTGTTCTGATGACATTAAAAAATCAAAGAAAGAAGCAATCCCTTGCGACTGAATAATTTCTTTTGACTCGTTGAAAAATAATAAAAACCCAATCCCAGAACCAAAAAAAATTAAAATAATTGAAATTAAAGCCCAATTTTTTGATTTTAAAATATTAAAAGAAAAACGAAAGAGCAAAAGAACGCTTATTAAAGAAAAAAGAAACATTGGCAAGCGAAAAGAAAACAAAAGGTTATTATTTAATCTATAAAAAACAGCAGAAATAAAATCTATCATAAAATGATAGCTTAATTTATAGCCGTTAATTAAAGGGTGATTTAAATTAAAGTTATTATTATTTTTAAAATACTGAATTAAGGAAATATGAAAAGCATTATCGCCCCATGCCATCGGATAAAAAGCAAGAAGATCATTATTTTCATCAGAAGATAAAAAATTAAAAAGAATATAGGAATAAACTAAAATAAAAATTAATAAAAATATTAAATAAAAATTTTCTTTTAAAGACCATTTTTTATTTTTAAAATATAAACTTAAATAAGAAATTATTTCTTTAAAAGTAAAAATTAATTTTTTAAAATTAAAAATATAAAAAACTAAAAAAATAAATAAAAAAAATAAAATACCTTTATCAAGCGATTTAAAAATCAAAGAAAACAGTAAAATTATAAAATTACTTAATATTATCCCTATAGCGACAAACGATAATAATTTTTCAAAAATATTAAACTTCTTATTTTTATCTAAAAAATCAAAGATAATAATTCCAAAAAATATTTCAAAAATCAAAAGAAAAAAAAATGATATCATACAAATGAATTTTAATAATTAATAAATTATATCATATATCCTATTTTTAAAAATATAGATATGCTATTATTATAATAAATAAATTATGCCAACAAATAAAAAAGGATTTACTTTAATAGAGTTATTAGTTGTAATTGCTATTATTGGAATACTAGCAGGTGTTGTTTTAGTTTCTTTATCCGGAGCAAGAAATAGTGCTAAAGACGCAAGAATAATATCTGATATGGAACAATTGAGAAATGTGGCAGAATTAATTTTTATTGAAAAAGGTAATTATCTCGGTTTATGTTATTATACCTATAGTAGTAATTGCGCTGATAGATTTGCTAATCATTCTGATCCAGACAGATGGTGCTCTCGAAGCTTAGAGGTTTTTAATCTTAAAAAAGATATCTGCGCGCAATGGGGGATTAAAATAAATGAAGGAGAAACTTGTAGTAATTGTGATCATAATTTTTTTTTCTGCGATACCGGAGACCCTAGAGCAGGTTCTTTTACCTATTGCATTCAATCTAAACTTCACTCTAAAACAAACAATAAGGAAGACTGGTTATGCATAGATAGTAATGGATTTTCAGGAAAAGGAAAATGTGAAATAGGAGATTATGATTATTGTTCCCATTTTTAAATCTCTTGACAAAAAAATTTAAAACTATTTTTAATTTTTTAAAATTTGGTATAATATAATAAATTGATATTATTATATAATAAAAATAGTTATTAAATAAAATAAATTATGTTATGCCAACAAATAAAAAAGGATTTACTTTAATAGAGTTATTAGTTGTAATTGCTATTATTGGAATACTAGCAGGTGTTGTTTTAGTTTCTTTATCCGGAGCAAGAAATAGTGCTAAAGATGCAAGAATAATATCTGATATGGAACAATTGAGAAATGTGGCAGAACTATATTATACTCAAAAAGGTAATTATAAGGATTTATGTAAATTTACTTACAATGGAACTTGTTCTGGTCTCTCGCCAGAAAATGATCCAGTTTTTAATCTTAAAAAAGATATCTGCGCACAATTAGGAATTAAAATAGATCCAGGAGAAACTTGTGATGATTGCCCTGTTACAAATTTTGAATGTCAATCTACCACACCAAATTATTGTATGGAAGCAAAACTAAACTCTGGTAATTATTGGTGTATAGATAGTAATTTAATTTCAAAAAATGTCGGTGCAACAAAAAAATGTAGCAGTAGTCACGTCTCTTGTGAATAATTTTTTAAATCTCTTGACAAAAAAATTTAAAAAAATATAATAGTATTAGATTAAAAAATTAATAAAAAAATAAGATTAATTTGGAAATTAATTTTTAAGACATTTAAAAAAGCAAAATAAACCCCGAAGATGTTTAATAAATTAAATGTCTTCGGGATTTATTTTGGAAAGCACATTAAAACTAATAAAAAATAAATTAGTTAAAACAATTTAAATTTTTTAAAGTTGCTCCGACTTAATTTATTTTTTTGAGAATTTGATCTTGGTTCAGGATGAACGCTAGCGGCGTGGATAAGGCATGCAAGTCGAACACTTCAGCGCTTGCGCTGGAGAGTGGCGAACGAGTTAGTAACACGTAGATACCTTCCTCAAAGTGGGGCATAACCAGTTGAAAGATTGGCTAATTCCCCATAGTCTGATAATTTCAAAATTATCAGTAAAGATGCAAATCGCTTTGAGATGGGTCTGCGGCCTATCAGCTTGTTGGTGAGGTAATGGCTCACCAAGGCAATGACAGGTAGGGGGCATGAGAGTGTGTTCCCCAACGATGGCACTGAGACACGGGCCATACTCCTACGGGAGGCAGCAGTCGAGAATATTCGACAATGGGCGAAAGCCTGATCGAGCGACGCCGCGTGATTGATGAAGCCCTTCGGGGTGTAAAGATCTTTTTCCGCTGAGGAAGCCGCAAGGCTGACAGTAAGCGGAGAATAAGGGGCTGCTAATCACGTGCCAGCAGCCGCGGTAATACGTGAGCCCCAAGCGTTATCCGGATTTATTGGGCGTAAAAAGTCTGTAGGCGTCTTATTAAGTTTCTCGTTAAAGTTTTAAGGCTCAACCTTAAAAATGCGAGGAAAACTAATAAGATAGAGAATGTCAGAGGTTGACGGAACGGTCGGTGTAGGGGTGAAATCCGTTGATATCGACCGGAACACCAAATGCGAAGGCAGTCAACTGGGGCAAATCTGACGCTGAGAGACGAAAGCGTGGGTAGCAAAAAGGATTAGATACCCTTGTAGTCCACGCCCTAAACTATGGACACTAGCTATTTGAAGTGTCGACCCTTCAAGTGGCGAAGCTAACGCGTTAAGTGTCCTGCCTGGGAAGTACGGCCGCAAGGCTAAAACTCAAAAGAATAGACGGGGCTTCACACAAGCGGTGGATCATGTGGCTTAATTCGTCAACAAGCGAAGAACCTTACCAGGGTTTGACATTCCGATGAAATTCTTCTGAAAGGAAGAACTTCTCACAAGGACATCGGAACAGGTGCTGCATGGTTGTCGTCAGCATGTGTCGTGAGATGCACCCTTAAATGGGGTAACATGCGCAACCCTCATCCTACGTTTTACTTTGTCGTGGGAAACTGCCTAGGACAACTAGGAGGAAGGTGAGGATGACGCCAAATCAGCATGGCCCTTTGACGCCCTGGGCGGCACACATGATACAATGGAGCCGACAATGAGCAAAACCGTAAGGTGGAGGTAATCTCATCAAACGGCTCCCCAGTTCGGATTGAGGTCTGCAACCGACCTCATGAAGCCGGAATCGCTAGTAATCGCCAATCAGCCACGTGGCGATGAATATGTTCCTGAAGCTTGTACTCACCGCCCGTCACGCCAAGCGAGCTGAGAATAGCCGAATTCCGCTCAAGCGGCATAAGCTAGGCTCAGTGAGAGGGGCGAAGTCGTAACAAGGCACGGGTAGGGGAACCTGCTCGTGGATCATTTAACTTTATTTTTTTGTCGACTGGTGTTAAAAATCGAGAATTCTGTTTTTAACCCAAAGGTGTTAATCGAAAACCTAATATTTCGATTAATAAAAAAGTCGGAGCAACTTTAAGAAATTTAAATAATAAAAAAAATCGTTCTAATTTTAGAGCGATTTTTTTATTTAAGTTATTAAGATATTGTTTTTTTATTTTTATTTGTTAAAATTATTATATTATTAAAATTTGGGCAGGTAGTTCAGTGGTTAGAACGCTGCTCTGATAAAGCAGAGGTCGGAGGTTCGATTCCTCCTCTGCCCACCCATATTGGAATAATTGCTATATTGTTTTGTCTTAAACATATTTAAAATGTTAAGTTTAATTTTAGGAAAATTTTTGATAAAATAAATAATATTTTAAAACAACTTTTTAATATGGAAAATCAAAACTTTTTTTTAAATTGTCAAAAACAATTTTTAGATATAGCAAATAAATTAAATCTAAAAACAGAAATTATAGAAGAATTAAAAGAACCTCAAAGAATTATTAAATTTCAAATTCCAATAAAAACAGATAACGGAAAAAAGAAAGTTTTTTTTGGTTTTCGTTCCCAACATAATAATGCATTAGGTCCATACAAAGGGGGAATTCGTTTTCACCAAAACGTTTCTGAAGATGAAGTTAAAGCATTATCAATGTTAATGACTTGGAAATGCTCTTTATTAAATTTACCCTTTGGAGGAGGAAAAGGGGGAATAATTGTTAACCCAAAAGAATTAAGTAAAAAAGAATTAGAAAAATTATCAAGAGGATATGTTAAAGCAATTTTTCCTTTTTTAGGGGAAAATATAGATATACCTGCTCCGGACGTAAATACTAATGCTCAAATTATGGAATGGATGATTGATGAATATTTTAAATTAACAGGAAAAAAATCTTTTGCTGCTTTTACCGGTAAACCTTTAAATCTTTGGGGATTAGAAGGCAGGGAAGAGGCAACAGGTTATGGCGGAGTAGTTATTTTAAAAAAATTAGCAAACACTTTTAAATTAAATCCTCAAAAAACAACTATTGCTATTCAAGGATTTGGAAATGTTGGTTCTAATTTTGCTTATTTTGCTCAAAAAGAAGGATATAAAATTATAGCTGTTTCAGAAGTTGATAACGGGATTTTTAAAGAAGATGGTTTGAATATAGAAGAAATTTTAGAATGCAAAAAAAGAACAGGAAAGATTTCAATCTGTATTAAAAATTTTGATAAAGAAATCACAAATAAACAATTATTAGAGTTAAATGTTGATGTTTTAGTTTTAGCAGCGGTTGAAAATGTTATTTCAAAAAATAATGCTGAAAAGATTAAAGCAAAATATATAATTGAAATGGCAAATGGACCGATTACTCCTGACGCTGAAGGAATCTTAGAAAAAAGAAAAATCTTTTCTGTTCCAGATATATTATCAAATTCCGGAGGAGTTGTTGCTTCTTATTTTGAATGGATTCAATCAAAAGAAAAAAATAGATGGAAAAAAGAAAAAACATTCGTTGAATTATCAAAAAAATTATCTAAATCTTTTGATGAAGTTTTTTTCTTATCAAAAAAGAAAAAAATTAATTTAAGAGAAGCATCTTATATTTTATCCGTAGATAAAGTGGCAAAATCAATAAAATAAATTTAATTTTTATGTCAGAAAAATCAGATTTGCCTATTTTAATAGTCAAAAATCTTAAAGTAAAATTAGAAAATGAAGAAATAATTAGTAATTTATCGTTTGAATTAAAAAAAGGCGAGATTTTAACAATTTTAGGGCCAAACGGAGCTGGAAAAACAACTTTACTTAAAGCCTTATTATCACTCATTCCTTTTGAAGGAGAAATTATTTGGCAAAAAAAAATAAAAATTGGTTACGTTCCTCAACGATTGCCGTTTATAAAAGATGTGCCAATGTCAGTAGAAGATTTTTTTAAATTAAAAAATTCTTCTAAAGAAAAAATTGAAAAAATTATAGAAGAAATAGGGCTAAATAAAGATTTTTTAAATAAAAAAATAGGAAATCTTTCTTCTGGCCAATTTCAAAGAATATTAATTGCCTGGGCTTTAATTGATGACCCTGATGTTTTGCTTTTTGATGAGCCAACAAGCGGTATTGATGTCTCTGGAGAAGAAACAATTTATAGTTTGCTGGAAAAAATAAATAAAGAAAGAAAATTAACTATAATTCTTATAACCCATGATTTAAGCGTTGTTTTTAAATTTTCTGATTATGTAATTTGCTTGAATAAAAATGTAATATGCCAAGGGGAACCAAAAGAAGTTTTGACTTCTCAAAATTTAGAAAAACTTTACGATAAAGAAATAAAAATTTATCAACACCATAAACATTAAAATAAAATGGATTTTCAATTTTTATATATTTTAATAACTGGAATTTTAATTGGAGGAGTTGCCGGATATTTAGGAACATTAACAATTTCTAAAAGAATGGCTTTATCAATTGATCCATTAGGGCATTTAGCGCTTCCGGGAGTAGCCTTAGGATTACTTTATGGATTAGATATTTCTTTGTGCGCTTTTTTATTTATTATTTTAGGAATGATATTAATTTGGTATTTTGAAATAAAAACAAAACTGCCAACAGAAACTTTAACAGCAATAGTTTTTACTTTAGGTGTTGCAATCACTTTTTTATTTTTTCCATTAGATCATGACGAATTAGAACAAGCATTTATCGGAGATATTTCAAAAGTAAATTTTTCTGATGTTTTATTTACTTTATTTTTATCTTTACTTTTATTTTTTATAGTTAAAAAAATTTATCAAAAAATTATTTTAATTAATATCTCTGAAGATTTGGCAAAAATAGAGAAAATTAATATTAAAAAATACAATTTTCTGTATCTGCTTTCAATTGCTATTATTGTTGCCTTGGGAACAAAAATTGTTGGCGGGCTTTTATCTGCGGCTCTTGTTGCCATTCCAGCCGCTACAAGTAGAAATTTAAGCAAAAATTTATCTCAATTTTCCTTTTTAAGCGTTTTATTTGGGATATTAAGCACTTTAATTGGAATTTTTCTTTTCAAAATAACTGGAATTCAAGCCGGACCTCTAATTATTTTAAGTTCTGTTTTCTTCTTTTTTATTTCTTTATTTAAATTAAATTAAATTTGCTAAAATAAAAAAATATGGTAAAAATAGAAGTAGTTCTTTATAATATCAGAAGCGTTTATAATGTTGCTTCAATTACAAGAACATTGGAAGCAGCTGGATTAAAAAAGATTTATCTTTGCGGAATTACTCCCGGACCATACGACAAATATAATGAAATTAATGAAAAATTTACAAAAGTTTCTTTGGGCGCAGAAAAAAATATTTCTTTTGAAAGAAAAAAATCAATAATTCCGTTAATTAAAAATTTAAAAAAACAAGGGTATAAAATTTTATCATTAGAACAAGATAAAAATTCAGTAAATCTATTTAAATTTAGACCAAATAAAAAAGAAAAATATGTCCTTTTATTAGGAGAGGAAAGAAGGGGATTGCCTAAAAAAGTTTTAAATTTATCAGATAAAATTCTAGAAATTCCGCTTTGTGGCAAAAAAGAATCTTTAAATGTTTCTGTTGCTTTTGGAATAGCAATTTTTTATTTAATTAATAAAATTTAATAAGGGCCTATAGTTTAGTGGTAGAACGACGCATTTGCAATGCGTAAACGGCAGTTCGATTCTGCCTAGGTCCACAAAAAATCGTTTTTAATGAAGCGTTTACTAAAAACAAGTTATCAAAATTAACTCCAAACAAACCAAATAAAAAGATATCCTGAAGTTACAGCGGCAAGAGTAAGAGGCACGCTGTATTTTGCAAACTCCTTAAAAGAAACCGTATAACCTTCTTTTTTTAAGATATTTAAAGCAGTGATATTAGTAGAAGCGCCAATAGGGGTAATATTTCCGCCTAATGTTGCTCCTGACAATAAACCAAAATAAAAAAGATAAGGACTAATTCCTAATTTTGCAGTTAAAGAACTAATTACCGGCAACATTGTAGCAACATAAGGAATATTATCAATGAAAGCAGAAGCTAAAACAGAACCCCAAACAATTATAGAGTAAAGAAGGAAAATTTTACCTTTTCCCAAACTAACTAAAATTGAGGCAATATCAGAAACTATTCCGACTTTTACAACCGCTCCAATAATAATAAAAATAAAAAATAATAACGCTAAAGTTTCACAATTTAAATTTTTTAAAATTTTATTAAAAGAAAAATCTTTTTTAACAATTAAATCTCTTATAATTCCTATCACAAAAAATATAAGACAGATTAATCCATTAGTTAAACTTGGTTTTTCTTTTATAAAAGAAACACAGATAAGGGATAAAATCATTAATAAAATTAATATCGTCGGAAAAAAATCAGTTACTTTAGTAAATTCATCTGTTTTAATTGGCTGTTTTTCTTTTCTAAATAAGAAATAAATTATTAAAGCAGAAGCCAAAGCTCCTATTTCCACAGCGAAAAATATCCCTGGTTTTCCATTTAAAAAGAAAAATTCTAAAAAATTTAAATTAGCGTAACTTCCTAACATTATAGAGGTTGGATCTCCAATTAAAGTGGCTGCTCCCTGTAAATTAGAAGAAATCGCAATGGTAATTAATAAGGGAACAGGGGAAACTTTTAATTTTTTAGCAATTGAAAGAGCTACAGGCGCTAAAATTAAAAGAGTAGAAACATTTTCTAAAAAAGCACTGATAAAACCAGATAGCAAAGATAAAAAAACAATTGCCCACTGAAAATTCGGTGCTTTTTCAATAAGTTTTTCTCCTAAAAAAGCAGGCATTTTTGATTCTGAAAAAAGTATCACCAATCCACTTGTGCCAAAAATCATAAGCAAGATATTCCAATCAATTACCGAAAAAATCTCTGAAAAATTTATTATTCCAAAAATAATTATTAAAATAGCGCCCGCACCAGCAAAAACAAGACGTTTTTTAGGAAAAAATATTAAACCAAGATAAGTTAGAATAAAAATAATTAAAGTTATTATTTTAGGATTTATCAAAAATTCAAGCATAAAATTTTATATTTTTTTAATATAATTATTTTATTATAATTAACAAATTCTTTTTTATCAATAAGAATTTGTTAATTTTTAAAAATTTGTTATTATAAATTTATTATAAACGGGCCTATAGTATAGCGGTAGAACACCTCCATGGCATGGAGGAGGCCGGGGTTCAATTCCCCGTAGGTCCAC
>JAKPCP010000021.1 GCA_029553225.1 bacterium
AATTATTAAAGATTATGAGGGAGAAGTTTGGTGTTTATCAAAGCATCTTTTATCTGCTTCAATGAGATTATTTGAGGTTGGAGAAAAATATCTTTCTCAAAATAAAAAAGAAGAGGCAAAAGATTTATTTAATAAAGCTTACGAATTGTATTCTTTGTTTTGGGGAATTAATTTAAATCTCATTAATATAGGAGAGGTTAAAAAAATAGAAGATAATCAGATAAACAAAGAAGATAAAGATTCAAAAGATATACTTTCAAAATTAAAAGAAGTGCTAAATAAAATAATAGACTGCTGTAAAGAATAAAAAACAACTTTAATAGTTGTTTTTTAAAAAATAGGAGTCGGGCTGCCGGGAGTTGAACCCGGATCGCACCCACCCCAAGGGTGTATACTACCGCTGTACTACAGCCCGAAAAAACTAATTTGTTTTATTTAAAGATTTGATACATTTAGCGCATGCTAATACTCTTTTTCCGTTTTCTAATTTTGTCCACTGAAGATTTGGATATTTTCTTATTTTAGTAGTAGGGTTGTATTTACCTCTGAGTTTTTTAAGACGCCATGCTGTTTTTGATTTTTTTCCGCAAATTGCGCATTGCTTTGCCATAGTAATTAAATAATTTTTAATAATTAAATCCTATCAGAATATTTTAATTCTTGCAAGGTTAAATTATAAATGTTATAAAAAACTATAAATTATGAACGACTTTTCATTTAAAATTTTTCTTTATTTGGTTGTTGTTTTTTCAGCAATAATTCATGAATATTTTCATGGTTGGATGGCGAATTATTTAGGAGATTCAACTGCCAAAGATGCTGGAAGATTAACTTTAAATCCTTTAAAGCATTTGGATCCAATAGGTACAGTTTTGCTCCCTCTTTTTTTGTTATTTTTCGGAGGCACTTTTATTGGCTGGGCAAAACCGGTTCCTTATAATCCCTACAATTTAAGAGATCGAAAATACGGTTCTTCAAAAGTAGCATTGGCAGGGCCATTATCAAATTTTTTTATTGCTGTAATTTTTGGATTGACAATACGTTTTTTAAAATTATCTGATTTTATTTATCTTGCTTTTACTTTGATTGTCTACATTAATATTTTTTTAGCTCTTTTTAATCTTATTCCAATACCTCCGCTTGATGGTTCAAAATTATTAATGGATTTTTTTCCTAGTTCAAGAATTTTACAAAGATTGGAAACATCTTTTGTCGGTATTTTTTTAGCAATAATTTTAGCGATGATTTTTTTACCTTATATTGCTAACTTTATATTTTTTATAATTACTGGTCAGGTTTATTAATATTGACATTTTTTGAAATTTTTAATACATTAAAAATATTATAAATTTATGGCGTCTTACGCCTTATTTTTTAAATTAAAATAATTTATGCCAACAATTAATCAATTAGTAAAAAAAGGAAGAAAGAAAATTAAAAAACGTTCAAAGACGCCAGCTTTGGCTTTTGGATTTAATACTTTAAAAAATAAACCAAAATATTATAACTCTCCTTTTAAAAGAGGTGTTTGTATTAAGGTTTTTACTGTTACTCCTAAAAAACCAAATTCAGCATTAAGAAAAGTTGCCAGAGTTAGATTAACTAATGGAATGGAAGTTACTGCCTATATTCCTGGAGAAGGACATAATTTACAAGAGCATTCAGTGGTTTTAATAAGAGGAGGAAGGGTTAAAGATTTACCAGGAGTAAGATATCACATTGTTAGGGGGGTATTAGACACTGCTGGAGTTGAAGGAAGAAAGCAAGGAAGAAGTAAATACGGAACTAAAAAACCTAAATAATAAATAATTAAAAAAATAAAATGGCAGGAAGAAAAAAAATAAAAAAACATCAAATAAAACCAGACCCTTTATATAATGATATTACTGTCTCAAAATTTATAAATGCAGTTATGAGGAAGGGTAAAAAAACAACAGCAAGAAAAGTTGTTTATAATTCTTTTGAAATTATTAAAGAAAAAACGAAAAAAGATCCGTTAGAAGTTTTTGATCTAGCAATAAAAAATGCTTCCCCGTTATTAGAGGTAAAACCAAAAAGAATTGGAGGAGCAACTTATCAGGTTCCAACTGAAGTAAAAGGAGAAAGAAAAATGACATTAGCAATGAGGTGGATAATAAATGGTGCAAAATTAAAAAAGGGAAAACCAATGAAAGAAAGATTAGCAGAAGAAATAATAGAAGCTTCTAATAATACAGGATGGGCTGTAAAAAAGAAAACTGATACTCATAAAATGGCTGAAGCAAACAGAGCATTTGCTCATTTTGCTTGGTAATTTAATAACTATAAAACAAAAAAATAAATTAAAATAACTTTATGCCAAGGGAATATCCAATAGAAAAATATAGAAACATAGGAATAATTGCTCATATAGATGCTGGAAAAACAACCGTAAGCGAACGGGTGCTTTTTTATACAGGTTTATCTCATAAAATAGGAGAAGTGCATGATGGTCAAGCAATTATGGATTGGATGGAACAGGAAAGAGAAAGAGGAATAACAATTACTTCTGCTGCAACAACCTGTTACTGGAAGGTTGGCGAAGATAAATACTGTATAAATTTAATAGATACTCCGGGCCATATAGATTTTACCGCAGAAGTTCAAAGGTCATTAAGAGTATTAGATGGCGCAGTTGTTGTTTTTGACGGAGTTTCTGGCGTAGAACCTCAATCAGAAACAGTTTGGCGTCAGGCAGATAAATTTAATGTGCCTCGAATATGCTTTATTAATAAATTAGATAGAATGGGCGCTTCATTTGAAAATAGTTTGAATTCAATTTATCAAAAATTAACTCCAAATGCTGTTCCATTACAAATTCCAATCGGAAGAGAGGAAAATTTTGAAGGAGTAATTGATTTATTAACAATGAAAGCAATAAAGTTTGAGGGCGATTTTGGTCAAACAATAAAAGAAGAACCGATTCCAGAAAATTTAAAAGAAGAAGCAGAAAAATGGAGAAAAAAAATGATTGAAAAAATTGCCGGGGAAGATGAAAAATTATTAGAAAAATATTTAGCAAGTCAAGAAATAACAGTAGAAGAATTAAGGGAATCTTTAAGAAAATTAGTAATAAGTTATAAAATTGTTCCTGTCCTTTGTGGTTCAGCTTTAAAAAATAAAGGTGTCCAACTAATGCTTAATGCTGCTTGCCTTTATCTCCCCTCGCCATTAGATCTTCCTCCAGTAAAGGGGATAGATCCTAAAACAGGAAAAGAAATAGAAAGAAAGCCAGATGATAATGAAAGCTTTACTGCCTTAGCTTTTAAGATTGCTTCAGATCCTTTTGTTGGAACATTAACATATTTTAGGGTTTATTCAGGAACACTTTCAGCTGGTTCTTATGTTTTAAATACAACAACAGGAGAAAAAGAAAGAATTGGAAGAATATTAAGAATGCATTCAAATGATAGAAAAGAAATAAAAGAAGTTTATGCTGGAGATATTGCAGCAACAGTTGGATTAAAAAATACAAAAACAGGAAATACTTTATGCGACGAAAATAATCCGATTATTTTAGAACAAATATCATTCCCAGAGCCAGTAATTTCAATTCGTATTGAGCCTAAAACAAGAGCTGACCAAGAAAAAATGAGTTTGGCTTTAAAAAAATTGTCTGATGAAGACCCGACTTTTAGAGTAAAAACAGATTTAGAAACAGGAGAAACAATAATTTCAGGAATGGGAGAACTTCATTTGGATATTATTGTTGATAGAATGAAAAGAGAGTTTAAAGTTGATGCTTCTGTTGGTAGACCCCAGGTTGCTTATAAAGAAACAATACTACAAGAAGCGGAAGCAGAGGGAAAATATATTAGACAAAGCGGAGGCAGAGGGCAATATGGACATGTTTGGTTAAGAGTAAAACCATTGGAAAGAGGAGAAGGATTTAAGTTTATTGACGAAATAAAAGGAGGCGTTATTCCAAAAGAATTTATTCCAGCAATAGAAAAAGGTGTAAAAGAGGCACTAGACAAGGGAGTTTTAGCTGGATATCCTATTATTGATATTGAAACAACAGTATATGATGGTTCATTTCATGAAGTTGATTCCTCGGAAAATGCTTTTAAAATCGCTGGATCGATTGCCCTACAAGAAGCAGTAAAAAAAGCAAAATTAACTTTATTGGAACCAATTATGAAAATAGAGGTTGTTATTCCGTCAGAATTTTTTGGAGATATAATTGGAGATATTTCTTCTCGTAGAGGAAAAATTGAACAAAGCGCTGATAGATTAAATATGAAAGTTATTGATGCTAAAGTTCCTTTAGCAGAAATGTTTGGCTATGCCACTACTTTGCGTTCTTTAACAGAAGGACGAGGAACATTTACAATGGAATTTGATCATTATGGAGAAGTGCCTCAAAATATAATTCAGGAAATTATTGAAGGAAAAAGAAAATAATTCACATAAATCTCTTGACTTTTTTTAAAAAATCAATAAAATCTTTAATATATAGAAAAATTAATTATAAAATAAAAATATAAATTAAATTTTTAATTATTAAATTAAAAAATTTAATAATTAATAAAATAATTTAATAAAAATTATGGCAGAAAAAGAAAAATTTGAAAGAGGAAAACCACATTTAAATGTAGGCACAATTGGTCACGTTGACCATGGAAAAACTACATTAACTGCGGCTATCCTTCATGTTATTAAATTAAAGGGATTAAAAGCAACTGAGAAATCGGTTGACCAAATAGATGCTGCGCCCGAAGAAAAAGCAAGAGGATTAACAATTTCTGTTTCTCATTTAGAGTATGAGACAGAAAAAAGACATTATGCTCATATTGATTGTCCAGGGCATGCTGATTATATTAAAAATATGATTACTGGTGCGGCGCAAATGGATGGAGCAATTTTAGTTGTCTCCGCTCCTGATGGCCCAATGCCTCAAACAAGAGAACATATTCTTTTAGCTAGACAAGTAGGTATTCCTTCAATAGTAGTCTTTTTAAATAAATGCGATATGGTTGATGATCCCGAGATAATAGATTTAGTAGAACAGGAAGTAAGAGAATTATTAAAAAAATATAATTTCCCTGGAGATGAAATTCCTGTAGTAAAAGGATCAGCATTAAAAGCCCTAGAAGCTACATCAATAGAAGATGAAGCAGTAAAACCAATTTTAGAATTACTTAATGCTTTAGATGAGTATATTCCTGAGCCAGTAAGAGATGTAGATAAACCATTTTTATTAGCAATTGAAGATGTTTTTTCAATAGAAGGAAGAGGTACAGTTGCTACGGGAAGAGTTGAAAGAGGAAGAATAAGGTCTAATGAAGAAGTAGAGTTAGTTGGATTAAAACCAACACAAAAAACAGTTGCTGTAAGTTTAGAAATGTTTAATAAAATATTAGATGAAGCAATCGCTGGAGATAATGTTGGAATACTTTTAAGAGGATTAAAAAAAGAAGATGTGGAAAGAGGACAAGTTTTAGCAAAACCAGGAAGCATTACTCCTCATAGCGAATTTGAAGCAGAGGTTTACATATTAACAAAAGAAGAAGGAGGAAGACATACTCCATTTTTCAAAGGTTATAAGCCACAATTTTATATAAGAACAACAGATGTTACAGGCGAAGTTGAATTGCCAGAAGGAACAGAAATGGTTATGCCTGGAGACACAGTAAATTTAAAAATTAAACTTTTTGCTCCAGTTGCTTTAGAGGAAAAACAAAGATTTGCTATAAGAGAGGGTGGAAAAACAGTTGGCGCTGGTGTTGTTACAAAAATTGTTAAATAAATTTAAGAATACAAATTAAAAAATTTTTAAGTTCTTTATAAAATGCCAGCAAAAAAGAAAGAAAAAGAAACACAAGAAGAAAATAAATCAAAGCTTAGGATAAAATTAAAAGCTTATGATTTTAAAGTTATAGATAGTAGCGCTAAGCAAATTATAGATACAGCTTTACGTTATGGATCTGATGTTTCTGGTCCAGTCCCTTTACCAACAGAAATACATAAATATACTGTTAATCGTTCAACCTTTGTTCATAAGGACGCAAGAGAGCAATTTGAAGTGCGAATTCATAAAAGGATAATAGATATTTTAAATCCAAATTCTAATGTAATAGAAGCTTTGACAAATTTAACATTGCCTGCTGGTGTTGATATAGAGATTAAAATATAAATTGAGAAGTTTTTTGAAAATATGAGATTTTTTTTAATAAAAAATTTTAAATTTTAAAAAATTAGAAAAATTGCCTTGAAAAACTGGGCAAGTGCCCAGTTTTTCTTTTAAAAAGTTTATGAAGTTTATTCTTGGAAGAAAATTAAAGATGTCCCAAGTTTTTGATGAAAATGGAAATGTTATCCCAGTAACACTAGTTGAAGCTGGTCCGTGTTTTATTACTCAAGTAAAAACAGAAGAAAAAGATAAATATTCTGCAGTTCAGATTGGATTTATTCCTAAAAAGAAAAATATTAAAAAAACAGAAAAAGGCAAAGAATTTTATTTTTTAAAAGAATTTAAATGTTTAAAAGACGAATGCTCTAATTTTAAAATAGGAGATAAAATAGATGTAAATATATTTGAAGAAGGAGATAAGATAAAGGTGTCTGGAATTTCTAAAGGAAAAGGATATCAAGGGGTAATAAAAAGATGGGATTTTAAAAGAAAGCCTGGTAGTCATGGTACAAAACATGAGGAAAGAGCAATGGGTTCAACAGGTTCACGTTATCCTCAAAGGGTGATTAAAGGGAGAAAAATGCCAGGAAGAACAGGATCTGAGAGAATAACAATTAAAAATTTAAAGATTATAAAAATTGATAAAGAAAATAATATTTTAGCAATAAAAGGAGCAGTTCCAGGCGCTAAAAATACTTTACTTGAAATTAAACAATAAAAAATAAATTTAAAATTGTGAAAGTAAAAGTTTATAATCAAAAAGGAGAAGAAATAGAGACAATGGTTTTACCTAAAGAGATTTTTGAAGTAGAAATTAATCCTGATTTAATTCATCAGGTGTTTCTTTCTCAGCAAGCAAATAAAAGGAGAATTATTGCTGATACTAAAGATAGATCTGAAGTAAGGGGTGGAGGAAAAAAACCATGGAGGCAAAAAGGCACAGGAAGAGCAAGGCACGGTTCTATTCGTTCTCCAATTTGGATAGGGGGTGGTGTAACTTTTGGCCCAACAACAGATAAAGTTTTTAAAAAGAGAATTCCTAAAAAAATGAGACGTAAGGCTTTATTTATGGTTTTATCTTCTAAAGCAAGAGATAATGAACTTATAATTTTAGACAATTTAAAAACAGAAAAGCCAAAAACAAAAATAATGGCAGATGTTTTTAAGAGATTATCGTTAGACAAAGAAAAAAAATTAATAGCGTTACCTTCAAGTGATATTAATTTATATAAGTCATTAAGAAATTTAGATTTAACTAAGGTAATAATAGCAAAAGATTTAAATGTTCTAGATTTACTTTCTTTTAAATATTTAGTTATGCCAAAAGATTCGATTAAAAAAATAGAAGAAACATTTTTAACAAAAGAAAAATAATTTATAAATATGCCTTTATTTGATATTTTTAAAAAACAAAAAGAAGAGGAAAAGAAGAAAGTAAAAGATGAAAAGAAAGAAAAACCAAAAGAAAAGATTACAGAAAAATTAGAAAAAAAAGAAACCAAAACAGAAGAAAAACCAGTAAGAGTAGAAAAAGCAAAATCTAAGAAAGGGATTCCGGAAAATGCATACCGTATTTTACTTTCTCCGAATGTGACAGAAAAAGCAACGGATTTAACTGAGCAAAATAAATATGTTTTTAAGGTTCATAAGAATGCAAACAAAAAACAAATTAAAAAAGTAATAGAGGATATTTTTGGTGTTAATGTTTTAAGTGTAAAAATTATAAATATTCCTCCAAAAAAAAGAAGGTTTAAAGGCAAAACTGGTTATACAGGCGGTTATAAAAAAGCAATTATTCAAATAAGAAAAGATCAAAAAATTGAAGTTTTGCCACGATAATAAATAAAATGAAAAAAGGAAAAAATTTATCAAAAAAAATAATTACCAAAAAAGAACCTGAGAAAAAACTTACTGTCTTTTTAAAAGAAAAAGCAGGCAGAAATAATCAGGGAAGAATTACTGTTCGCCATAAAGGAAGTGGAGCAAAAAGACTTTACAGAATTATTGATTTTTCTCAAGAAAAAAAAGGAATGCCGGCAAAAGTTATTGCTTTTGAATATGATCCTTATAGAACTTCTTTTATTATGCTTTTAGAATATGACGACAAAGAAAAAAGATATCAAATTGCGCCACAGGGATTAAATGTTGGAGATGAAATAATTTGCGATGAAAAAACAGAGGTAAAAACAGGAAATAGGATGAAAATTAAAAATATTCCAGTAGGGACTTTTGTTTATAATATTGAACTTGAACCAGATAGGGGTGGAAAATTAGTAAGATCAGCTGGAACAGGAGCAAAAATTTTAGCCCATGGAGATAAATATACTGATATAGAAATGCCCTCAAAAGAAATAAGGAAGGTTTTAAATGAATGTTATGCTAGTATTGGTATGATTTCTTTTCCTGAATGGAAATATATTAATATTAAAAAAGCAGGGACAAAGCGTTTAATGGGAATAAGACCAACTGTTCGTGGATCAGCAATGAATCCTGTGGATCATCCTCATGGTGGAGGAGAAGGAAGAGCGCCTATCGGTTTAAAATATCCAAAAACTCCTTGGGGAAAGCATGCATTAGGCAAAAAAACAAGAAATAAAAAAAAGTGGACAAATAAATTAATTATAAAAAGAAGAAAATAATATTATGACACGATCGTTAAAAAAAGGACCATATATTGATGAAAAACTTTTAAAAAAGTTGAAAAAAATGGATAATAATGATAAAAAGATTATTAAAACTTTTTCAAGAGATTGCTCTATTACACCTGAAATGATTGGTTTTACTTTTGGTGTTTATAATGGTAAAGATTTTATTAATGTTTTTATTACTGAAGAAATGGTAGGCCATAAATTAGGAGAATTTTCTTTGACTAAAAAATTTGTAAGACATGGAGGAAAAATGCAAAAAGAATTAGAGCAAAAAGCAAAACAACAAGAAACAGAAAAATTAAAAACAGAGAAATAATTTATTTTTATGGAAGTAAAAGCAAAATTAAAATATTTAAGAATATCGCCGCGTAAAGTAAGATTAGTTGCTGATTTGATACGGGGGAAAAATATTGAGGAAGCTCAAAATATTTTAAAATTTACCGTGAAAAGAGCTTCTCTTCCATTAAACAAACTTTTAGATTCAGCAATAAGTAATGCTAAGAATAATTTTCATTTAAATCCTGATGTTTTATATATTAAAAAAATTACTGTTGATGAAGGCCCAAAATATAAAAGATGGATGCCAAGAATGAGAGGGCAAGCATATCAAATTCAAAAAAAAACATCTCATATTACTTTAATTCTTGATGAAAAAGAAGAATTAAAGAAAAAAACAACAAAAAAACAAGAAGTAAACAAAATTGAAACAGAAAAACAGATTGAAGAAAACAAAAAAGAAAACAAAGAGAAAAAAATTGAAAAAAAACAAAAGCCAAAATTTAATGAAAATTTAGAAAAAAACAAAATAAAAGCAGAAAAAGGAAAAACAGGAGTAAGAAAAATATTTAGAAGAAAAGCAATTTAGTTAAATTTATGACACATAAGGTTCATCCAAAAGCATTTAGAATTAAGAAAATAAGCGATTGGGATTCGCGCGGTTTTTATGATAGTAAAGTTAATTTATCAGCTGGAAATCGCTATAAAAATATTTATGAGGAAGATTTTAAAATTAGAGAATTTTTACAAAAAAAATTAGAAAAAGCAGGAATAGAAAAAATAGAAATTGAAAGATTTCCTAATAAAATTAATATTATTATATCTGCTGCCCGTCCAGGAATTATTATAGGTAGAGGTGGAGAAGAAGTTGAAAATATTAGGAAAACATTGGAAGAGAAAATTTTAAATAAAAATATAAATCAAAAAAAAGACAAAAAAGAATCGTCAGAAAAAAAGGAAATAAAAATTGAAATAAGAGAAGTAAAAAATTACTGGACGTCAGCTGCTTTGGTTTCTCAATGGGTTGCCCAGCAACTTGAAAAAAGAATTCCATTTAGAAAGGTTTTAAAGCAAGCGCTTTCAAAAATTTCAGTTAATAAAGACGTTAAAGGAGCAAAAATAGAAGTATCCGGTCGTTTAGATGGAAATGAAATTGCAAGAAGAGAATGGTTAAAAACAGGTAGAGTTCCTTTGCAGACACTGAGATCAGACATTGATTTTGCTAAAAACCAAGCGTTTTGTACCTATGGAACAATAGGAATAAAGGTCTGGATATATAAAGGAGAAAAATTTGATTAATTTTTAAAAATATGAGTATTTTAATGCCAAAAAAAGTAAAATATAGGAAGCAACAGAAAGGTAGATCAAAGGGGGTTGAACGAAGAGCAACAAATCTTGATTTTGGAAGTTATGGATTAAAATCATTAGAAACAAAATGGATTTCTGGCCGTCAGATTGAAGCAGCAAGAAGAGTGATTATTAGATACTTAAGAAAAGGGGGAAAATTATGGATTAGAGTTTTTCCGGACAAGCCAGTAACAAAAAAGGGAACCGAAGTTCCTATGGGTGGCGGAAAGGGCGCTGTTGATCATTATGTTTTTCCAATAAAACCAGGAAGAGTTATTTTCGAAATAGATGGGATTCCAGAAGATAAAGTATATGAAGCATTAACAAAAGCAGCAAATAAATTACCAATAAAAACAAAAATCGTAAAAAAAGATTAAAAATATGAAGGCTAAAGAATTAAAAAACAAAACACCGGACGAATTAAAACAACTTTTAAAAGAAAAGAGAGAAAAATTATATCAATTTAAAGTTGATTTATCTGCTGGAAAAGTAAAAGATATAAGAGAAATTAGGTTAATTAAAAAAGATATTGCCAGAATACTTACAATTTTAAAAGAAAAAAATATAAAAATATAAATATAATTATGACAAAAAGAAAACTTAATGGAATTGTTGTATCAAATAAAATGCAAAAAACAGTTACAGTAAAGGTGGAAAGAATTAAAGAGCATCCGAAATATAAAAAAAGGTATAAGGTTCATAAAAAATATAAAGCTCATACCGATACTGATTTAAATATTGGCGATAAAGTAATAATCGAAGAGACAAGGCCAATAAGCAAAGATAAAAAATGGAAAGTAATAAAAAAGATTTAATAATTTGATTAAATAAAATGATTCAATTAAGAACAATGTTAAAGGTCGCCGATAATTCCGGCGCTAAAATAATTCAGTGTATTCATGTTTTAGGTGGAAGTAAAAGAAGATATGCCAGAATTGGTGATATCATCGTTGGTGTTGTAAAAGAAGCAGAACCAAGAAGACAAGTGAAAAAACATGATATAGTTAAAGCAGTTATTGTAAGACAAAAAAAGGAATATAGAAGAAAAGATGGTTCTTATATTCGTTTTGATGATAATGCAGCAGTAATTTTAGGGTCAGGTAAAGAGCCAAAAGGTGGAAGAATTTTTGGCCCTATTCCTCGAGAAATAAAAGAAAACGGCTTTGATACAATAGTAAATTTAGCAAAAGAAGTTATTTAATTAAAATGAAAATAAAAAAAGGAGATAATGTATTAATAATATCTGGAAAAGACAAAGGAAAGAAGGGAAAAGTAATAAAAGTCCTTCCTGGAGAAGGAAAAATTATTGTTGAGGGAATGAATTTAAGAAAAAAACACGTAAGGCCAAAAAGAGAGGGAGAAAAAGGGCAAATTGTAAGTATTGCTGCGCCAATGGATGCATCAAATGTTTTATTTATTTGCCCTCAATGTAATAAAGGAACAAAGATTGGATATAAGGTTTCAGATAAAAAAAAGTACAGGGTATGTAAAAAATGTAAAAGTATGATATAAATAAATTTTAGATAATATGACAAGATTAAAAGAAAAATACAATAAAGAAGTAATTCCACAGATGATGGAAAAATTTGGTTATAAAAACAAAATGGCAGTTCCTAAAATAAAAAAAGTTGTTGTAAATACTGGTATAGGGAAAATGATAAGTGGTAAAACATCAGATGAACAGAAAAAAATTTATGATACAGTTTTAGAAGATTTGAGTTTAATAACAGGTCAAAAACCAGTTTTAACAAAGTCAAAAAAATCTATTTCTGCTTTTAAATTAAGAGAAGGAATGAAAATTGGAGTAAAGGTTACTTTAAGAGGACAGAAAATGTATGATTTTTTAGAAAGATTAATTAATATTGTTTTGCCAAGAACAAGAGATTTTAAAGGGATTGATTTGAAATCTTTTGATAAAGGAGGTAATCTTACAATTGCGATAAAAGAACATATTTCTTTTCCAGAAATTTCGCAAGAAAAATTAAAAACAATTTTTGGATTTGAAATTTCAGTTATTACTAATGCTAAAAAAAGAGATGAGGCAATAGAATTATTAAGACTAATGGGATTTCCATTAAAATCATAAAATTATGGCAACAAAAGCACAAATTGCAAAATCAAAAAAGAAACCAAAATATAAAACAAGAGTTGTTAATCGTTGTTTCAGGTGCGGACGAAGAAGAGGCTTTTTAAGAAAGTTTGGTTTATGCCGAATTTGTTTTAGGGAGTTATCAAATAAAGGAGAGCTTCCTGGAGTTAAAAAATCATCATGGTAAATTTATTTTAAAATTATGACAGATCCAATTACAGATATGTTAAATAGAATCAATAATGCTTTAGCTGTTTTTAAAGAAACAGTAGAAATTCCTTTTTCAAATCAAAAGTTTGAAATTGCTAAAATTTTAGAAAAAGAAGGATATATTAAAAGCGCTGAAAAAAAAGGAAGAGCAGAAAAGAAAACAATAATAATAGAATTAAAATACCAAAAAGACAATACAAATAAAAATAAGAAGGAAAAACCATTAATTTCAAGTTTAAAAAGAGTTTCTCGTCCAGGACAAAGAATTTATACAAGTTATAAAAATATTAAACCAGTTCGAGGAGGAGAAGGAATAGCAATAATTTCAACTTCGTTTGGGTTAATGACAGATAAAGAAGCAAAAAAGAAAAAACTCGGCGGAGAAGTGATTTGTCAAATATGGTAATTTTTAAAAATTATGAGTCGCATAGGTAAAAAACCAATATTAATACCCGAAAATACTGAGATTAAAATAGAAAATAATTTAATTTCAGTAAAAGGACCTAAAGGCAATATTTCAAAGAAAATTGACCCTCAAATTAAGATTGAAATTAGAGATGGAAAAATTCTTGTTTACCCAGATGAAAAAGCAGCAAGAAAAAATAAAAAAATCAATGCTTTATGGGGATTAACGAGAGCGATTATTTTTAATATGATAAAAGGAGTAACTGAGGGATATCAGAAAAAATTGATAATTGAGGGAGTAGGATATAGAGGAAGAGTTGAAGGAAATGAATTAATTTTAAACTTAGGTTTTTCCCATCCTATTAAAATTGAACAAACAGATGATATAAAATTCTCAGTTGATAAAAATATTTTAATAGTTGAAGGTATTGATAAAGAGAAAGTAGGACAAATTGCTGCTCAAATAAGAAAAATTAGACCACCAGAACCATATAAGGGAAAAGGAATAAGATATGAGGGAGAAATTATAAGAAGAAAGGCTGGAAAGAAGGTTGGTGCAGCAGCAAGTTAATTTTTTAAATAATTAAAAAAATGATATCAAAGCAAGAAAAAAGAAAAATAAGACATAAAAGAATTTTAAATAAAGTGGTTAATCCTAATAAACCTCGGCTTTTTGTTTTTAAGTCTAATAAACATATTTATGCTTATCTTATCGATGATAATAAAAAAAAGATTTTATTTTCTGTAAATGATAATAATATTTCAGAAAAAAAAGATTCTTCTAAAAAAGAAGATAATTTAAGAACCGGAAAAATATTAAAGTCTTATTTGGTTGGAAAATTAATTGCCCAAAAAGCAATTGAAAATAAAATAAAAGAAATAGTATTTGATAGAGGTGGATATAAATATCACGGAAGAGTAAAAGCCTTAGCCGAAGGCGCAAGAGAAGGAGGGCTTAAGTTTTAAATAATATTTTTAAAAATTATTATGATAAAAGAAATAAGAAAAGATAAAAAACAAAATATTTATAATAGAGAAAAAAAAGACGAATTTGAAACCAAAGTTTTGGATATTTCAAGAGTTGATAGGATGACTGCTGGCGGAAGAAGATTACGTTTTCGAGCTGCTGTCGTTGTTGGCGATAAAAAAAGTAGAGTTGGTTTGGGTGTGGCAAAAGGAGTGGATGTTGCTCAAGCAGTTGAGAAGGCAACAAGAGCTGCTAAAAAAAATTTAATTAATGTTTTGATTGTAAATGAAACAATTCCTCATCAAGTAGAGGCAAAATTTAGCGCAGCAGAAGTTATGTTAAAACCCCAAAAAAAAGGACGAGGATTGATCGCTGGCGGTACTGTAAGAACTATTTGTGATATGTCAGGAATAAAAAATGTTTCTTCTAAAATTTTAGGCAGGACAGGAAATAAAATAAATAATGCAAAAGCGACAATAGAGGCGCTTAAAAAATTAAAAGTAAGGGAAGTAAACAAAGAAGAAAAAAAAGAGGAAATATTAAAATAATTTTTTATAAAAATGAGAGCCCATCAAATAAAACCAAAACATAAAACAAAAAAACGTAAAAGAGTGGGAAGGGGAGGAAAAAGAGGAACTTATTCTGGTAAAGGAATGAAAGGTCAAAAAGCAAGAGCTGGTAGAAAAATGCAACCAGTTGTTAGAGAATTGATTAAGAAATACCCAAAATTAAGAGGGTATAAATTTAGAATAAAAATAAAAGATGAAAAATTTAAAATTACACCTGTAAATTTAGAACAGATTGAAAAAATTTTTAAAGAATCAGAGATTGTAAATCCTAAAACTTTATCTGAGAAAAAAATAATCAGAAAAATAAAAGGGAAAACTCCTAAAGTGAAAATTTTATCAAAAGGAGAATTAAGTAAAAAATTAATTATTGAAAATTGCCTTCTGTCAAAACAAGCAAAAGAAAAAATTGAAAAAGCAGGAGGTGTAATAAAATAATATGCCATTAGAAGTAAAAAAAGAAGAAAAAGAAAGTCCTCAAAGCTTGGTTCGTCGCTTTACCACAAGTGTTAAATTAAGTGGAATTTTAAAGCAGGCAAGAAAAATTCGTTTTAAAGAACGAAATAAAAGCAGACAAATGAGAAAAAGATCTGCTTTGCGGAGAGAAGAAAGAAAAAAAGAATTTAAGAGATTAGAAAAAATGGGAAAACTTCCTTTTCAAAAGAAAAAGTTTTAAGTTTTTATAATGAATAGTCTAAAACAAAAAATTCAGGATGATTTAAATATTAATGTAAAAGAAGAGAAAGAAAACGTTTGTTCTGTTTTACGTTTACTTTTATCTTCTATTTTAAATAAGGAAAAAGAAAAAAGATTTAAAATATCAAAAGAAAAAAATAATATTTCAGAAGAAAATTTAAAAAAAGAATCTCAGTTAACCGATGAAGAAATAGTAGATGTAATTTCTTCCGAGATTAAAAAAAGAAAAGATGCAATAGAATTATATGAAAAAGGAAATAGGTTGGATTTATCCGAAAAAGAAAAAGAAGAAATAGAGATTTTAAAAAAATATTTGCCAGAACAATTATCTTTAGAGGAGATTAAAAATTTAGTAGAAAATTCTATAAAAAAAGTAGAAGCTAATAGTATTAAAGATATGGGAAAAGTAATGGCAGATTTAATGCCAAAAATAAAAGGAAGAGCTGATAATTCTGAAGTTAGTAAAATAGTAAAAGAATTGCTTTCTTATCAAAAATAAAATTTAAAATTAAAACAGGGACGAGTTTTAAAACTCGTCCCTTTTACAAAAGGAGATGTGCATGAGATAAGGTTAAGCTATTGAAATGGCTGGAACAGAATTTTAATTTGAAGATAATGTTTGAGGAGTAGAATGTGCAAAAATTTTCTGTTCCAGCCGTGTTATGGGAGGGCATGGATGGGTTTTCCTTTTAATATTAATGTACTAATTTTATAATATATCTTTTAAAACATTTGTCAATACTTTAAAAATGGTATTGGATAAATAATGCTTTAATTTATTTTAAAATTAATTATTAAATCTAAATTTATTTAATTTAAGAATTTATTTTTTAAATTTTTTGAATCTTTCTAATGGAATAGGCTTATTAAAAGAAGTAAAATCAGCTAATCCAAATCCCCATTTTTTTGCCCATTCTTGAGTTTCTTTAAGGTGTTCCATGTCAACAGAACCAATATAGTTTTCTCTTCGTTCTTCTAATGCTTGCATTATTCCTTCAGTCATACAGGCGAATCCAACATTTTTAGGAACCCCTAAATCTATTCCAACGTCAATATTATTCCATTTCACTCGTCCTCCGTCAATACAAATTACATCGGGTCTAATATCTAAAATATTTGAAGGAACATCAGGTGGTTCGGCAACATCAATTATGATAGCATTTTCTTTTAAAAATTCTGGATTAATTAAAGCAGTAGGATGAGAAGTGGCAGTAATAATTATATCTGCGTTTATTATTTCAGCTAAATTAGAAGTTAATTTATAATTATTTCCAATAAGAGATGGTTTTAGTCTTTCAAATTTTTCATCATTTCTTTCTATTAAAATCAAGTTCGCATTTTTTTGATTAAAATATTTTGTAATTGCCTCACCAATTGTCCCGGCTGCTCCTATAATTGCTAGTTTAATTTTAGATAAATCTAAACTAGTTAATTCTAAAACTTTTTCTACTGCTTCTATTGAAATTGCAGCAGTATAAGTGTTTCCAGTGGTAATATTTAATTTAACTTTTGGATTTTCAACTAACCATTTTCCAGCAGAAGTTAATGGTGCAGTTAGAGCGCCTAACATAACTAGTTCTGCTTTTAATTTTTCTTGAGAAAATAAAATTGCTTCTAAAATTTTTTCTCTTACTTTTTCTTTTGGTAAAGTCATCATTTGAGTGGGGGTTAGCGCTATGCCTACAAACCATCCCTCTGCTTTATTAAAAACCTTAAAATGAGAAGCGACTCCAAAACTTTTTTTTGCCGGCAAGAAAGAAACAATTTTTTCTACCATATTTACAGGTAAATATTTTCCTAAAGGGAAAAAAGTTTTTAAATCTTCTTTTTTCATTAAATGCCCTAAAATAACAAAATTCATATATTTAAATTTATTTAATTTATAGTTTAATATTTAAATTATACTAAATTTTAATAAAAAAATAAATTGATTATTTTTGAGCAATAGAATAGATATTTGCTTTATATTTTTTTCCTTTTTTCCAGACTTTTATAATTTTAAATCCTGATTTTTTTAATAAATTTTCTAATTCTTTTTTTCTAAAACAATGAAAATATCTATTTACTAAAATTTTTCCATTAGAATCTTTCCAAGGCAGGAAAATATCAAAAAAATCTAATTTTGATTTACCTATTATTTTTAAAAAAGTATATTTTAAAATTAAAATTAAAGAATCTTTCCTTTTCCATAAATCCCAGACTCTTAAAATTAAAAATCCATCATTTTTTAAAACTCTTTTTGCTTCTTTTAAATACTTTAATCTCAATTCTTTAGACGGAATATTATGCAAAACAGAAATGCTATAGATTTTATCAAAAAAGTTATCAGGAAATGGTAAATTTAAAGCATCAGCTACTTGAAAATTTGCCTCAGGGTAATTTTGCTTGGCAATTTTAATTAAATTTTCTGATATATCAATTCCAAAATAATCAGTTTTTTTGTCTTTAAATGCTTCGAAAAACTTTCCATTTGCGCAGCCTAAATCTAATACCTTATCGTTTTCATTTACGAACTGAGATAATTTTTTAATATCATCTGAAAGAAGAAATCTTGTTTTATCGTAATTTTCAGATATTTTGTTATAATCTTTATGAGTCTTTTTTAATAAATATCTTGCGTATTTTTTATCCATAATTTATAGTCATTTATATGAATACTAATATAAAAAATGAAATAATTAAAGATTTAATAAAAAGCAATATTAAAAATTCCAATGATTTGGTTTTTTTTAAAAGAAGAATTGCTAAAAAATATAAAATTTCTTGTCCCAAAAATATTGAGTTATTAAAATGGTATTATTCTTATTTAAAGGAAATAAAAGAAAAACCATCAAAGCATTTGGAAAAATTGCTTAAAACAAGACCTATCCGTTCACTATCAGGAATTGTTAATGTTTCAGTATTAACTAAACCCTATCCTTGTCCGGGTAAATGCTTGTATTGCCCGATTGAAAAAGGAATTCCTAAAAGCTATATTTCTGGGGAACCTGCAGTAGAAAGAGCAAAAGAATCAAATTTTAATCCTTATCTCCAAACCCAAAAAAGAATTAAAATGCTTAAAGATGAAGGGCATCAAACTGATAAAATTGAGTTAAGGGTAATTGGGGGGACTTGGAGTTATTATGATAAAGATTATCAACTTTTTTTTATTGAGGAATGTTTTAGAGCATGCAATGAAATGAATCTTAAAAAGCCAAAAACAAAAAATAATAAAAAACAAAAAATTAGTATCAAAAATTTAAAAAAAGAACAAAAGAAAAATGAAAAAGCAAAACACAGGATTATTGGGCTTTCTATTGAAACTCGGCCTGATTATATTAATGAAAAAGAAATTAAATGGTTAAGAGAGTTAGGAGTAACAATGGTTGAATTAGGTGTCCAATCGATTTATGATGATGTTCTTAAAATAAATAGAAGAGGCCACAGCATTAAAGATACTATAAAGGCAACTAAACTTTTAAAAGATTCTGGTTTTAAAGTTTTATATCAGATGATGCCAAATTTATTAGGTTCTGATTTAAAAAAAGATGAAGAAATGTTTAAAGAAATTTTTGAAAATCCAGATTTTAAACCAGATTATTTAAAAATTTATCCTTGTGCAGTTTTAAAAGAAGCTCCTCTTTATAAAATATTTAAAAATGGAGAATATAAGCCTTATTCAGAAAAAGAATTAATTAATTTATTATTAGATATTAAAAAAGAGGTGCCTTATTATATAAGAATTCAGAGAATTATTAGAGATATCTCTTCAGAAAAAATAATGGAAGGAGGAGTTAAAATAACTAATCTTCGTCAAATTTTATCTGAAAAAATGAAAAAAGAAGGTTTTAAATGTAAATGTATTAGATGTAGAGAGGTAAGAGAGAATTATAACCCAAAAGAAAAAATTTATTTTTTTTGTGATCGTTATGAAGCATCTGGGGGAAAAGAAATGTTTTTAAGTTATGAGAACAAAGACAGAACAAAACTTTACAGTTTATTAAGATTAAGAATCCCCTCAGATCCAATTTTAAAAGTTTTAAAAAATTCGGCAATAATCAGAGAAATTCATACTTATGGAGAAATAACTCCAATTGGTAAAAAAAAGATAGCGCCTCAACACAAAGGATTAGGAAAAAAATTAATTAAAAAAGCAGAAGAGATAACAAAAAATGAATTTAATTTAAACAAACTTTCAGTAATTGCCGGAGTAGGAGTAAGAGATTATTTTAGAAAATTAGGTTTTAAATTAAAAGATACTTATATGGTAAAAATATTAAAATAAATACTATTTTGTTTTAATAAAAAATATTGTAAAATAAAAGATGATAGAAATAAATAATTTAACTGATTTTAAAATAGATAAAAAATTTTTTAGAAATATTGCCCAGAAAATATTATTAGAAGAAAATAAAAAAAATAAAACTTTTTCTGTTGCGTTTTTATCGAAAGATGATATTAAAAAATTAAATAAAAAATTTAGGAATAAAAATAAACCAACCGACATCTTATCTTTTAAAATTGAGGAAGGAGATTATTTGGGAGAAATAATTATTTGTCCAGAAATAGTAAAAGAGAACGCTAAAACGAATAAAGAAAGTTTTAAAAATGAAATGAAAAATATTTTTATTCACGGAGTGCTTCATTTATTAGATTATGAACATGAAAAATCAAGAAAAGAAGCGAAAATAATGGAAGAAAAACAGCAATATTATTTTAAAAAAATTAAAAATTAAATGTCTAAAAAAAATATTATTACAGCATTAGATATTGGAACAAATGAAATAAAAGCTTTATCTGGGTTTTTAAATTCAGAGAAAGAAAAATTAGATTTTGAAGTAATAGGGTATGCGAAAGAAAAATCATTTGGAGTAAGAAATGGAATAATAATAGATGCGACAAGAGTTACGGAAATTATTTTTTCTTTAATTAAAAAAATTGAAGAAGAAACTGGTAAAAGAATAGAAAGTGTCTATGCTAATATAAATGGTTCTCATATATCCTGTTCTCTTTCAAAAAGTTTAATATCTGTTTCTCGCGCTGATAGAAAAATTTCTGAAGAAGATGTTGAAAGAGCAATCCAAGCTGCTAAAAATTTTTTTCCTTCAGCAAACAAAGAAATCTTAGACATTTTCCCAAAAGAATTTATTGTTGATGGAGAAAAAGGAATAAAAGAAGTAGTGGGAATGGAAGGAACAAGACTGGAAACAGAAGTAATGATAATTCACTCTTTTTCTCCGCATTTTAAAATTTTGACAAAAACAATTTTAGATTCGAGTCTTCAAATTAACGATTTAATTCCTTCCCCATTAGCTAGCGCAGAAGCAGTTTTAACAGAACAAGAAAAAGAATTAGGAGTATTGGTTTTAGATATTGGAGCAGGGACAACAGGGTTTTCGGTTTTTAAAGAAGGTGATTTAGAAGATATTGGCGTGTTTCCAGTGGGGAGCGGACATATTACAAATGATATCGCATGTTGTTTAAAAATAGATATTGATACCGCAGAAAAATTAAAAATAGAATTTGGTTCTTGTATAAAAGAAAAAAAGAACAATAATAAAAAAATAAAAATTGAAGGAGAAGAACCTTTAATATTTTCTCAAAAAGAATTAGTTGATATAATTGAAGCAAGAGTGTCAGAAATTTTTGATTTTGTTAATAAAGAATTAAAGAAAAATTCTCTTGAAAAATTACCTGGAGGCGTTGTTTTAACTGGTGGTGGAGCAAATTTAAAAGGAATTAAAGAAATGGCAAAAAAACAATTAAATTTGCCAGTAAGAATAGGAATGCATAAAAATTTTTCCTCTTTGCCAGATGATTTATCTTTATCAGTATTATGCGGTTTGATTTTATTAGGGTCGGAATTAGAAAAAAATTCAGAAACTCCAAACTTATTTAAAAAAATTAAAAAATTATTTAAAGTTTTTATTCCTTAAAATAAAATGGAAACAAAAATAAAAGTAATAGGAGTTGGCGGGTCTGGTTCAAATACTATTTCTCGAATGATGAAGAAAAAAATAAAAGGCGTAGAGTTGATTGCTATAAATTCTGACGCTCAAGATTTACAAAAGACAAATGCTCACAAAAAAATAAGAATTGGAAAGAAATTGACCGAAGGATTGGGGACAGGAATGGATCCTGAGATAGGAAAAAAAGCAGCTGAAGAACAAAAAGAAGAAATAAAACAGGCAATTGAAGGAGCGGATATGGTTTTTATCACGTGCGGGTTGGGAGGTGGCACTGGAAGTGGCGCTTCACCTGTGATTGCAGAAATTGCTAAAAATTCAGGAGCCTTAACTTTAGCAGTGGTTACTACGCCATTTTCTTTTGAAGGAAATCAAAGAATAAGGATAGCAGAAGAAAGCACTAAAAAACTAAAAGAAAAAGTTGATACTTTAATCACTATTTCAAATGATAAGTTATTAGAAGTATTGGAGCCGAATACTTCTGTTTTGAATGCTTTTTATTTTTGTGACGAAATTTTATATCAAGCAGTCCAAAGTATTTCTGATCTAATTGTTTTGCCTGGAATTATAAATATTAGTTTTGCTGATGTTAAAACAATTATGAAAGATTCCGGATCTGCTCTTTTTGGAATAGGAATTGCTAAAGGAGAGGGAAGGGCAAAAGAAGCAGCAAGAAAAGCATTAAATTCTCCTTTACTTAATTTGTCGTGTAAGGGCGCTAAAGGAATTCTATTTAATATTTCTGGAGGAAAAGATATTTCTTTAGCAGAAATAGACGAGGCAGCAAAAATTATTACTTCAGAGGCTTCTCCTTCTGCAAAAATAATTTTTGGAGCAATAAAAGATGAAAAATTAAAAAAAGGAGAAATAAAAGTAACAGTTATTGCTACTGGTTTTTAAAATTTTATTTTCTTTAAAAATTTTTTTGCTGTTGCCATTTGACGGCTTTTTTTATTGCGTTAAAATGTAATAATTTATAAATTAATTTTAAAAACTATGGAGAATAAAATTACCAAAGTTAAAAAAAGAGATGGTCGAATCGAAGATTTTGACCAATCAAAAATTACTAATGCAATTTATAAAGCAATTACTGCAGTAAAAAAAACTGATGGAAAGCAATCAAAAAAACTTTCTGATGAAGTTGTAAGTATTTTAAATAGGCGTTTTAAAAAAGATGAAATTCCCACTGTTGAACAAATTCAAGATATTGTTGAAGAAGTTTTAATTCTTGAAAATTTAGTTGATGTTGCTAAAGCTTATATTTTATATAGAGAGCAAAGAAGAAGAATAAGAGAAGCAACGGTTTTTTCAGAAGAAGCAGTGGATAGAATTGATCAATACTTAGAAAGATTAGATTGGGAGGTTCAGGAAAACGCTAATATGGCTTTTTCTTTACAAGGGCTTAATCGTTTTGGTGTTTCCTATATTATTAAAAAATATTGGCTTAATAAAATTTATCCAAAAGAAATAAGAGAGGCAAATGAAAATTGCGATATTCATCTTCATAATTTAGACACTTTGGGAGTATATTGCGCTGGTTGGGATTTGTATGATTTATTACTTCGTGGATTTGGCGGAGTTTCAGGAAAAATGGAATCAAAACCTCCAAAACATTTTCGTTCTGCTTTAGGACAAATTGTTAATTTTGTTTTTACAATTTCAGGAGAAGTTGCTGGCGCGGTTGCTTATTCTAATTTTGATACTCTTTTGGCTCCTTTCATTCGTTATGATAATTTAAATTACCAGCAAGTTAAACAATCTCTTCAAGAATTTTTATTTAATATGGCTGTTCCTACAAGAGTTGGTTTTCAGTGTCCGTTTTCAAATATTACTTTAGATTTAAAGCCATCGCCTGTTTTTGCTAAAATGCCGGTAATTATTGGTGGTGTGCCTCAGAAAGAAACTTATGGAGAATTTGAAGAAGAAATGAAAATATTAGTTAAAGCTTTTTATGAAGTTGTGCTTGAAGGAGACAAAAATGGAAGAACTTTTTCTTTTCCAATTCCAACAATAAATATTACAAAAGATTTTCCTTGGGATGAACCGGCTTTTAATGGTTTATGGGAAGCGTCAGCAAAATATGGAATAAATTATTTTGCCAATTATATAAATTCAAATATGAGACCAGAAGACGTTACGGCAATGTGTTGTAGGTTATTGCTTGATAAAAGAGAGCTTTATAATAAAGGAGGAGGGGGGCTATTTGGCGCAGGAGCAAATACTGGAAGCATTGGCGTTGTAAGTATTAATATGCCAAGAATTGGATATTTATCAAAAACAAAAAAAGAATTTTTTGACAGATTAGGATATTTAATGGATCTAGCAAAAGAAAGTTTAGAGATTAAAAGAAAAACAATAGAAAATTATATTCAAAAAGGACTTTATCCTTATTCAAAATTTTATCTTTCAGGAGTTAAAAAAATAAGAGGAGCGTATTATGCTAATCACTTTTCAACTATTGGGCCTAATGGTATGAATGAAGCAATTTTGAATTTTATGGGAGAAAATATTGCTTCTAATAAGGGGAGAAAATTTGCTATTGAAGTATTAACCTTTATGAGGGAAAGACTGGTTGGGTATCAAAAAGAAACAGATAATATTTTTAATTTGGAAGCTGTCCCGGCAGAAAGCACTGCTTATAGATTTGCCTTAAGCGACAGAGAAAAATATCCGGATATTATCACGTCTGGAACAAAAAAAGTTCCTTATTATACAAATTCTACTCATTTGCCTGTAAATTATACAGATGATCCTTTTGAAGCATTAAAGCTTCAGGATGATCTTCAAACTTTATATAATGGCGGAACAGTTCTTCATTTATTTTTGGGAGAGCAAATTAATGATGTTGAAACTGCTAAAAAATTAGTAAGAAAATCTTTTGAAAACTTTAAATTACCATATATTACTTTAACCCCCACTTTTTCTATTTGTCCTGTTCATGGTTATTTAAGCGGTGAACATTTTCAATGTCCAAAATGTACAATTTCTCAGCCTTGCGAAGTTTATTCAAGGATTGTTGGTTATCTTCGTCCAATATCTCAGTGGAATGAAGGGAAACAGCAAGAGTTTAAAGAAAGAAAAGAATATAAGGTAAGCAAAATTAAACAATTATAATGCTAATTGGCGGCATTCAAAAAACAACTTTAATTGATTATCCTTCAAAAATTGCTTGTACGGTTTTTTTAGGAGGCTGTAATTTTCGTTGTCCTTTTTGTTATAATTCAGAACTTGTTTTGCCTGAAAAACTAAAAAAAATAGAAAGAGTTAAAGAAAAAGATTTTTTTAATTTTTTAGAACAGAGAAAAGGATTATTAGAGGGAGTTTGTATTTGCGGCGGAGAGCCAACAATACATACTGATTTGCCAGAATTCATTCAAAAAATTAAAAAAATGGGATTTTTAGTAAAACTTGACACAAACGGATCAAATCCAGATATGATAAAAAAATTAATAAAAGAAAATCTTTTAGATTATATAGCAATGGATATTAAAGCGCCTTTAAATGAAGAAAGTTATAACAAAGCTGTAAATGTAAAAATTAATTTAGAAAAAATAAAAGAAAGCGTAAAAATAATTAAAAATTCTGATGTTTTATACGAATTCAGGACAACAGTAGTCCCTAACATTCATACAAAAGAAGATATAATTCAAATTGCTAAGGATATTTCTCCGGCAAAAAATTATTTTCTCCAAAATTTTCAATCAACAAAAAATCTTGATTCTAATTTTGAAAAGGTTAAACCTTATGATAAAGAGTTTTTAATTGAAATTAAAAAAAGTATTTCTTCTTATTTTGATTTTTGTGAAGTAAGGTGATTTTTAAAAATTTAAATGACAAAATCAAAAATATTTTTATATTTTTGCCTTTCTTTCATTTTTGGCATTTTCATTGCTTCTTTTATAAAAATTCCTTTAAATCTTTTGTGGTTCTTATTATTTTTTTCTGCTTTTTTGATTTTTTCTCTTTTTTATTTCTTTCCCCAAAAAAACTTTTTTCTGATAGGTTTTTTGATAATTTTTTTAATTTTAGGGGTTTCTCGTTATCAAATGGTTTCATCAAAATCAGAAAATAATAAATTATTGGAATTGAATAATTTTAAAGAAGTAAATTTTACCGGTATTATTGTAAATGATGTTGTTTTTTCTAATAAATCTCAAAAGTTTGAATTTAAACCGGAAAACATAGATGGGAAAATATTAATTATAACAAACCGCTATCCAGAATATCATTATGGAGACAAATTAAAAATTATTGGGAAAATAGAAGCGCCAGATGAAAATATAGAAGGATTTAATTACAAAGATTATTTAAAGAAAGACGGGATTTATTCAATAATGATATTTCCTGAAATTAAATTATTAGAAAAAAATTGCGGAAATAAGATTAAACAAACTCTTTTTTCTTTTAAGAAAAAATTTAAAAATATTTCTCAGCAATTTTTTTCTCCGCCACATCAAGGAATTTTAGAAGCATTAATTTTTGGAGATGAAGAAAATATTTCTAGTGAGTGGAAAGAAAAATTAAACAATACTGGGGTTCGTCATATTGCTGCTGTTTCTGGAATGAATATCACCATCATTATATTTTTAGTCTTTAATTTTTTATTATTAATTGGTTTTTGGAGGAATGTTTCTTATTATCTTTCGGTTATCATAATTATTTTATATATTTTAATGATTGGAATGCCAATATCGGGAATAAGGGCGGCAATTATGGGAATTTTATTAATCACTGCTCAAAGTTTAGGCAGAATTTCTTCTCCTTTGCGATCTGTGGTTTTTGCCGCAACTTTTATGCTTTTTTTAAATCCTTTTCTTTTAAAATTAGATATAGGATTTCAACTTTCTTTTTTGGCAATTTTAGGGTTAATTTATTTTCAGCCGATATTTTTAAATTTTTTCAAAAAAATTCCTGATTTTGAGTTTTTTCCTATTAAAACAACATTATCAGCAACTTTATCTTCGCAAATTTTTACTCTGCCAATTTTAATTTATAATTTTGGAAGAATTTCTTTATTTTCTCCGATTGTAAATATTTTGATTGTGCCTATTTTGTCGCCATTAAATATTTTAATTTTTATTTTTGGTTTTTTAGGAATGATTTCTTGGATTTTAGGGTATTTATTTTCTTTTCCTGTTTGGCTATTTTTAGAATACATTGTAAAAATTATTGATCTTTTTTCTAAAATTCCATTTGTTTCTTTTAAAATAGAAAATGTTTCCTATATTTATTTGATTATTTTTTATTTTGTTTTAATTCTTTTTATAATTAGAGAAAACAGAAAAGAAAAATTGAAATTTTTAAATTATTAAAGTAAGATAAAATAGTATTTAAAAATTATATGTTAAGCATAATTATACCAACACTAAACGAAGAAAATTTTTTGCCTGATTTATTAAACTCAATAAAAAATCAGAATTTTTCTGATTATGAAATAATTATTTCTGATAATGGTTCAACTGATAAAACATTGGATATTGCTAAAAAATATAATTGCAGGATAACGAAAGGAGGATTGCCTGCTAAAGCAAGAAACAATGGAGCAAAAATAGCAAAAGGCGATTTATTTTTATTTTTAGATTCAGATACAATTTTGCCTCAAAATTTTTTAAAAAAATCTTTAAATGAATTTAAAAAAAGAAATTTAGATCTTGCGAGTTTTTATTTACTTCCTTCAAGTAAAAATATTTTTTTAAAATTAGGTTATATTTTTTTCTATAATTTACCTGTTTTTTTATTAGAAAAGATTACTCCTCATGCCGCTATAGGCATTTTAATAAAAAGAGAATTGTTTGAAAAATTAAATGGTTTTGATGAAACAATTAAAATAGCCGAAGATCATGATTTAGCCCGCCGTGCAAAAAAACAAAAAGCAAAAACTGGTTTTATCAGGTCTGTAAAATTAATTGCTTCTGATAGAAGGTTCAGGCAGGATGGTTGGGTAAAAACCTATTTAAAATATATTTTTTGCGAATTTCATTTAATATTTTTAGGGCCAATAAGAAGCAATATAGTAGAATATAAATTTAATCACTACAAAAATTTAAAAAACAAAAATTAACTAAGATTAACTTTATTTTTTAATATAAGCTCTTTGTATATCTCAACAAGTTTTTCTGTTTGATTTTTATCAGAATATTTATGAGCGGTTTTAGTTGCGTTTTTTGATAATTCTTCAAACAAATTATTATTATTTAAGAGTTTTATAATTTTTTGAGTAAAATCTTTTTCCGCGTCTTCTTTTTTATAATCTATTAAAAATCCATTTTTATTATTTATAACAATATTTTTAAAAGCATCGTCTTTTAAAGCGACAACTGGCAATCCAGAGGCCATTGCTTCCAATATTACAATTCCCTGTGTTTCTGTTAAAGATGGAAACACAAAAATATCAGATACTTTATAATATTTATCTATTTCTTTATGCGGAATAAATCCAGTTATTATGGTAGGTTTTTCTATTTTTGATTTTTTAATTAATTCTTTTAAATTTTTAAAATAAGAGCCATCTCCAATTATTAAAAAGATAATTTTTTCCTTAAATGGCGAATTTTGAATTTCTTGAAAAACTTTTATTAAAAAATCTATATTTTTTTCTTTTGAAATTCTGCCGACAAAAAGCAAAACTTTTTTGTCTAATGGAATTTTTAACTCTTTTTTTAATTTTGTTTTTTCTTCTGATTTTTTAAAAATATTTATATTTACTCCTGTGGGCAAAAGATAAATTGGCTTTTTAACACCATTTTCTAAAAGAGATTTTTGAATTTTAAAAGAAGGGGCAATGACAGCATCAGACATATTTGAAAACCAAACGCTTAAAGCTCTAGCGATATAAGGAAGAAGAATTTTTTCTTTTAAATAAATTTTAGCGTATTCTGGATATTCTGTATGGTGAGTATAAACAAAAGGAATTTTTTTCCTATTAGAAATATATTTCCCTAAAAATCCCATTGAAAAAGGGGAATGCGAATGAATAATATCAAAACTTGAATTAAATGTTTTTTCAAAAGATTCAATAGGCAAAAATGGCGCGGCAAGCCGAGTTTCTGGTTTTTCAAACACTTTTAAAGAGTCAAATCTTATAACATTTTTATTTTCGTCTTTATAATTTTTAAAAAGCGGAGCAAAAATAAAAACTTCGTGATTAAGTTTTTCTAAGTTTTGATAAAAACTTTCAATTGAACTGCTTACCCCAAATCCTGTTGGGAAATAAGCATCAGTAAAAAAACCTATCTTCATATATTTATGTTTTATTATTCTACCATAAATTCCTACTTATTTCTAACTCGTTGATCATAGCATACTATTATTATATAATTTAATAAAAATAGTATTAAATTTAAATAAATTATAAACTAACTAAATAAAATCTATGGCAAAAGCAGATTATTATGTGCCAGACGATCGTCCTTGGTTTAAATATTATCCAAAAGATGTACCACATCATTTAGATTATCCTGAAATACCACTATATCAGTTTTTAGACGATTCAGCTCAAAAATATCCCAATAATACAGCTTTAGTTTTCTATGGAAATGAGATTAAATACAAAAAACTTAAAGAATTAACAGACAGATTTGCTAATGCTTTGCAAAACTTAGGAATTCAAAAAGGAGACAGAGTTCTTATTTTACTCCCTAATTGCCCCCAAACAGTAATTGCTCTATATGGAACAATGAAAGCAGGTGCTATTCCTGTTCCATTAAATCCAATGTATACTGATAAAGAATTAGAATACTTTTTTAAAGACTTAGAGCCAAGAATAGTTATAACATTAGATGGTTTTTATGATAAAGTAGAAAAAGCATCAAAAACAACTCCTCAAATAGAAAAAATCATAACAACTAATATCTCAGATTATTTTCCTTTATCTAAAAGAGTATTAGGTAGATTATTTGGAAAAATACAAACTATTAATTGTCCTAATGCTGTTTCTTTTAATGGTTTTATTAAAAACAGCAAACCTCAATACAATGAAATTAAAATTAATCCAAAAGAAGATATTGCAGTAATTCTTTATACCGGAGGAACAACTGGAGAACCAAAAGGAGTTATGCTTACACATTTTAATATTGTTTCAAATGTTACAGCAATTGATAATTGGTTTAAAGATACTAAAATAGAATCTTCTTTAATAGTAGTACCTCTTTTTCATAGTTTTGGTATTACCCCTACTCTTTCTTGGAGTGTATTAAAATCAAGAAAAATTTTCCTTTTACCAAAGTTTCATCCTAAAGAATGCGCTAAACTTATTAAAGAAAACAAAATACAATTTTTCGCTGGCGTTCCTGCAATGTTTGCCGCTCTTTGGGAAAATTTTAAAAAAGAAGAGATGGTATTAGATTCTTTAATTTTATGCGGTAGCGCAGGAGCTTCTCTTTCATCATATCTTTGGCAAAGTATTCAAAAAATGGCCCCAAATACTATCGTGGTTGACCCATGGGGATTATCAGAAGCTTCGCCTATGGCAACAATGACTCCTTTATCTCCTATTTTTAAGAGAGAGATTAATTCAATAGGTGTTCCGGTTTTTGATACTGATGTTAAAGTTGTTGATTCTGAAACTAAAGAAGAATTACCAGTAAACGAATCGGGGGAATTGATAATTAAAGGCCCTCAAGTATTTAAAGGCTATTGGAAAAAAGAAGAAAAAACAAAACAAACATTAAAAGATGGTTGGCTCTATACAAAAGACATTGGAAGAATGAATAAAGATGGATTATTCTATTACGAAGGAAGATTAGATGATATGATAAATGTAAGAGGAGAAAAAGTTTGGCCAAGAGAAATTGAAGAGGTTTTAGAATCTAATCCTAAAATACAAGAAGTTGCAGTTGTTGGAGTAAAAGATGATTATTATGGTCAAGCAATTAAAGCCTGTGTAGTCTTGAAAGAAGGAATGGAAGCATCTGAAAAAGAAATTATTGATTTTTGTAAAGATAAATTAGCTCCTCATAAAATTCCTCATATGGTTGAATTCTTTAATGAATTGCCTAAGTCAATAGTAGGAAAAATATTGCATTATAGATTAAGAGAGAAAATAAAGTAATTAATTATGCATCCTTTTCCTCTCCCTATTTATCTTTTTTCGGTAAGTGGTTTTTTAATCTTTTTTATTGGTTTTTATAGTTGGCGCAAAGTAAAAACTAGGGAAAGCTTAATTCTCTTTTTTTTGGCAACCGCTCAATTTAGTTGGGCTATTTTAAATTTTTTAATGTTAAATTCTTGTGGTGATAATATAATGGTAGAGTTTTGGGATAGATTAGTTTATATTCCTGTAATATTTTTTGCTCCTTTGTTGTATCATTTTTCTATAGAATTTTGTAAAATAAGAACTAAATGGCAAAAAATTCTTTTATATATCTCTTATTTTTTGGCTTTTATTTTTATTATTCTAAGCAGAACAGATTATTTTGTAAAAGGTGTTTTTAATTATAAATGGGGTTGTCATACAATAGCACAAACAGTTCATCACTTTTGGTTGCTTTTTACTACAATTTTTATAATGCTTACATTTTTTAATATTTTAAAAAAAATAAAAGATAAATCAACACCGCCCTTATTGAAAGAACAATCTTTCTATGTTTTTTTAGCGCTCTTTTTTTATTCTTTAAATATATCCGCCGCATTTCCTGCTTATAAAATTGGAATTTATCCTATAGGATATCTGGGACTTCCTCTTTTTACTTTTAT
>JAKPCP010000020.1 GCA_029553225.1 bacterium
GCAAAATTTGCTTTTTCATTTTCATTTGCACCTGTAAATTGTGAAACAAGAGCAACACCTGCCATTGAAAAACCAGCAGCAAATGAAATTAAAAACCACATACTTGGAAAAGCAAGTTGAAGCCCTGCAACGGCATTTCCACTTTCTCCAGCTGGTAAATGCCCAAGCCAGAATGTATCAACAAGATGATAAATCGATTCAAGAATAGATGCAACCATAACAGGCCATCCTAATTTCCACATAACAGGAATTAAAGGTTTATTGAGGATTTCATCAAGAGATACCTTTTTCATTCTACCTCCAAAACAACTTATTTAAATTTATCATAAATTGATAAAAAAGTAAATTTTTTTATTATTCCCAGAATTATTTTTGAATCTTTGAAATACAGTGTAAAAAATATTTTTAAATAATGATTATAAAAGTAAACTTTTCAATGTTGGTTGAATTTCTAAAAAATAGATAAAAATATTGGTTCGAAAAAGTATCTCTTGATAGACATAATTATTTAAAAATATAAAGCGTAGATTTAGTTTGAGTTGGTAATCATCTTTATTAGTTTTTCAAATTTTTTTGGGTCTGAATATTTTCTTCGCTCTGAAATTTCGATCCTTGAAATGTATAAAGGATCTTCACCATATTTATTGACAAAATTTTTACAAAGTCCTAATCCTAATTTGAAATTTAGATTTTCCAAAATATTTTCAATTTTATCATCAAATGCTCCTAACGGATAGGTAAATGCAATTGGTTCTATTTTAAAATTATACTTAAAATACTTTTTTGAAGTTTTAATATCTTCTTCAATTTTTTTATAATTTTTCTCTTTTAAAAGTTCTAAATAAAAATTGTGAAATTTATGTGAGTGTAGAGAAATTTCAAACTTATTTGATATAAGTGTTTTTATTTCACCCTTATTAACTTCCCAACTCGAATCAATATATCCCGTTATTAGTGATGCAACACCATTAAATCCATTTTCTTTAAGAATATTTGATGCAAGCATAACTGATTTAAAACCATCATCAAATGTAAAAACTACGCTTCTTTTTGGTATTTTTTTGTTAAACTTCACAAAATAGTAGAGATCATTAAGGGTAATGTTTTCAAATCCATACTTTTTTAAAATTTCGATATGCTTTAAAAAATCATTTTTACTTACATCATAAGAGTTTATCCTTTTGTTTGTATATATATTATGATACATTAGCACAATACAAAATGTATCTTTTTCTGAAAACAGATTTTCATGTTCTTTTAATATTTCAGGATCAATTTTTATTCCATATAGTTTCCCAAGATAATAGGTTGCATCCTCGAAATAGAAGGGTCCTGAATTATCTAAAATTTTAACTTTCTTTGCATCTATTTTAACAATGTTAAGAGTAAGAAAAGAAAGAAATAATATAAAAGAAAACAAAAATACTAAAAATTTTTTTATAATATCTCCTTTCATAATTTAAAATTATACCTTTTTATTAGTTATAAATCCTAAAAAAATTCTAATAATTTACTAATTTTCGT
>JAKPCP010000038.1 GCA_029553225.1 bacterium
AATAAAGCCCCGCTAATTCAACTGGCAGAATAGCTCCCTCTTAAGGAGAAAGTTGCAGGTTCGAGTCCTGCGCGGGGCATCAGTAAGAATTTTCAAGCATTTAAGAAAAATTTTTATGATTACAAAATCGACAAAATTTCATAATAAAATCGCTCAAAAGTATGAGAAAGAATATCAAACACCTTATTGGAATTTATATAATGAAATAACTTGGGAACATATTAAAAAATATTTACCTAATAATAAAAAATATCCAATACTTGATGCTGGGGGAGGAACTGGCTATTGGTCACGAAAACTAGCTGAACTCGGTTTTAATGTCGTTTGTTCTGATGTGGCAGAAAAAATGCTTGAGGTAGGTAAAAAAATCGTTGAAAAAACACCTTTATCTGAAAGAATAAATTTTGTCATTTCTGATATTACGGATATGAAAGAATTTGAAAACAATTCTTTTTCGTTAGTTTTATCAGAATTTGATCCGGTCGGATATTGTGGAAACCCACAAAAAGCAATTAAAGAATTAGCAAGAGTAGCACGAAAAGGCAGTGCGATAATTATTTCAGTTGATAGTTTATTTTCGGTTATTGGCCGCATGATTAGTAATAAGAAATTTAAACTAATACCCAAGTTATTAGAAACACATATCTCTGATTTTTCTGGACAATATCCGCAATATAATTTTTCAATCGAAGAATTACGAGATTTATATTCTCATAATAATATTTCTGTTGATAGTATTATTGGCAAAACTGTTTTTACTCGTTTCATACCTAAAGATAAAATTGATGAATTGCTTGCCAATAAATTATTTTATAAACAAATCTTGAAACTTGAACTGGATTTTAATAGCGATCCTTCTATAATTGGTTTTGCCGATCATATTGAAATTGCCGGAATTAAGAAATAAAAAATTTACCGTCAAAATTAAAATTATAATTAATTTCAGCAGTTTGCCTTGCAAACTAAAAAATCTGAAATTGCAATAATAAAATGCTGTATTTTAAAATTTTGTAGAGATTTCCTTGCTGTCGCAAATATTGAGATGCGCTCAAACTATTTTTAAAATACAGCACTTCTGTTCATTTTTTACTTTATTTATTTTTTAAAAATATTATAATTAATATTAATAATTTAAATATTTAAAAAATGAATATAACTAATAATTTTAAAAAAGGGGTAATTAAAGAAACTCTTTCTTTGTTGCCAAAAATTTCTGATAAAATTTGGGAAGAGCAACAAAAATAAACAAAGGTCGAATATAAAAATTAAAATAAAAATAATATGTTTATAAGCTATGCTTTAATAATTTAGGAGTTGTCTTTTTATTAAAAAATTTAGGAATTATCAGCAGCAGTGTTTGGGGAATTATTTGGCCATTGATTTTAATTTTAATAGGACTATATCCATTAATAAAAGCTCGAAGATATAGATTATTCTGGGAAAAAATTTGGAAAAAACTTGATTAATCAAAACACTCCATTTTAAAGAGAACTTTATAAATAGAAAAACGACTAACCTCGTTTTTCTATTATTTTAAAATAACTCTCTTTTCTTTTTTTAAAATTTAGGTATAATTTAAAAATAAAATAAAAATTAATGGTTGATAAATTTTTATTTTATTTATTATTAAAAAAATAGTATAATTTAAATAATATTTAATCTTATGCTTACATCAGAAGAAAAAGAAAAAATTATAGAAAAAAATAAAACCCACGAAGATGACACTGGTTCACCAGAAGTTCAAATTGCTCTACTTTCAGAAGAAATTGATAAACTTCTTTCTCATTTAAAAAAACACCCAAAAGATCTTCACTCTAAAAAAGGTTTATTAAAAATGGTTTCCAAAAGAAGACGACTTTTAAATTATTTAAAAAAAGAAGACGAAAAAAGATATAAAAAAGCCTTGAAGAGTATAAAAGAAGAAAAATAAAAACAGATGATAATAAAAAACAAAGCTCAAAGAGTAGGAGTTTTAATAGATGTGCAAAATCTTTATTATTCTGCTAAAAATCTTTATCAGTCACATGTAAATTTTCAAGAAATTTTAAAGCAGGCAATAGATGGAAGAAGTTTAATCAGAGCTTTTGCTTATGTTGTAAAAACAAAAACTCAAGAAGAAAAAACTTTTTTTGAAGCACTTATAAAGCTTGGAATAGAAACAAAAATAAAAGAGCTTCAAGAATATTATGGAGGAGCAAAAAAAGCAGACTGGGATGTAGGAATAACAGTAGATGCGATAAAAATGATCTCTAATACTGATGTAATTGTAATTGCTTCAGGAGACGGAGATTTTACTCCGCTAGTAGAATATTTAAAAAATCAAGGAAGAAGAGTAGAAATAATTGCTTTTGGGCGATCAACCTCTTCTCTTTTAAAACAAGAGGCAGATGAATTTATCGATATAGATAAAACGCCAAAGAAATATTTACTCAAAAAATAAACAAAATGAAAAATAAAATATATAAAAAAAAGATTGGAAATAAGGAATTAATTATTGAATTTAAAAATTTAGCAGAACAAACAAATGGTAATATTTTTGTTCGATTTGGAGATACTTTAGTTTTAACAACAGTAGTAATGAGCAAGGAAGAAAAATTAAATTATGATTTTTTTCCTTTGACAGTTGAGTATGAAGAAAAATATTATGCTGCTGGAAAAATAAAAGGTTCAAGATATATAAAAAGAGAAAGTAGACCATCTGACGAAGCGATTTGCAATGCCAGGTTGATTGATAGGGCGATACGGCCGAGGTTTCCTGAAAATTTGTTTAGAGAAGTACAGGTAATTACTACTGTTTTGTCTTGGGATGCAGAAAATGATCCTGATGTTTTAGGATTAATTGCTGCCTCTCTCTCTTTATCAATATCAGATATTCCTTTTAACGGGCCTGTTTCAGCAGTAAGGGTTTGTTATAAAAATGATAAGTTTATTTTAAATCCAACTTATCAAGAAAGAGAGGATAGCGTTTTAGATGTTGTTTTTGCTGCTATTTTAAAAAATGATGAGTTATTAATTAATATGATTGAGGGAGGATTTGAAGAGGCTGAAGAAGATTTGGTTTTCAAAGCGTTTGAATTTGCTGAGGAGTCATTAAAAGAATTAATTTCTTTCCAAAATGAAATTATTAAAGATATAGGAAAGGAAAAAATTATACTCCCAAAAATTGAAATTGATTTTCAATTTGAAAGTCAAGTTAAAAATTTTTTAAATCAAAAATTAGAGGAAGCGATTTATAAAAAGGATAAAAAGGAAAGAGATGAAAGTTTAAATTTATTAAAAAAAGATTTATTTTCTTTTATTGAGGAAAATTTTAAAGAAGACGAAAATGCTCATAAAAACGCTCAAATTATTTTAGAAAAAGAAATCAATAGAATAATTCACGAAAATATTATAAAATATGAAAAAAGACCTGATGGAAGAAGAATAAATGAATTAAGAGAAATTTATTGTGAAGCTAATATTTTACCGCGAACTCATGGATCAGGGCTCTTTTGCCGAGAGATGACAAAATCTCTTTCAATTTTAACATTAGGATCTCCAAATGATCAGCAGCTATTAGAAGGAATGGAAATTGTAGGTAAAAAAAGATTTATGCATCATTATAATTTTCCGCCTTATTGTTCTGGAGAAATAAAACCATTAAGAGGGCCAGGAAGAAGAGAAATAGGACACGGCGCTTTGGCAGAAAAAGCTCTTTTGCCTTTAATCCCAAGCTACGAAGAATTTCCATATACAATAAGAATTGTTTCTGAAATTCTTTCTTCAAATGGTTCAACCTCTATGGCTTCTGTTTGTTCTTCTTCTTTGTCTTTAATGGATGCAGGTGTACCAATTAAAAGACCTGTTGCTGGAATTTCTTCCGGATTAATACAAGATGAGAGTGGAAATTATAAAATTTTGACTGATATTCAGGGACCAGAAGACCATTATGGAGATATGGATTTTAAAGTAGCAAGAACAGAAAAAGGAATTACAGCAATCCAGTTAGATGTAAAAATTGACGGAATAAATAAAAAGATTTTTAAAGAAACATTAGATCGAGCAAAAATTGCAATTCTTGAAATTTTAGAAAAAATAAAGAAAGTTTTAGATAAACCGCGAGAAAATCTTTCTCCTTATGCTCCTCGAATTTTAAAAATTCAAATTGATCCAAATAAAATTAAAGACGTAATTGGTCCGGGAGGAAAAATAATTAATGAAATTATTGAAAAAACAAGTACAACTATAGACATTGAAGATTCTGGTCTTATTTTTGTAACTTCAGAAAAAGAAGAATCTGCTCAAAAAGCAATTGAATGGATTAAAAATATTACAAGAGAGGTGGCAGTTGGAGAAATTTTTAAAGGAAAAGTAAAAAGAATTTTAGATTTTGGAGCATTTGTTGAAATTTTACCTGGACAGGAGGGATTAATTCATATTTCTAAAATGGCTCCGTATAGAATTAAAAAAGTTGAAGATGTTTTAAATGTTGGAGATATAGTTGAAGTAAAAGTAATTTCAATCGATGAACAAGGAAGGATAAATTTATCTTTAATTAAAAATGATAATAAATAAACTAAAAATATGGCAGAACTTCAATCTCCTGTAATAAAATATGGGAAGATAAGAACAATGAAAGACGATATTGAAGATATTAAAAATGGAACATTAAAAATTAATGAAATTGATTTTCAAAAAATCAGAAAACTTCAAGAGATATTAAAAAAAGCAAATGAGGAAAATTTAAGAAGAATTCAAAAAGAAAAAGAAGAGGAAGCGAAAAAGAAAGAAGAAGAAATGAAAAGAATTGAAGAGGAAAAAAAGAGAAAAGAAGAGGAAGCGAAAAAGAAAGAAGAAGAAATGAAAAGAATTGAAGAGGAAAAAAAGAGGAAACAACAAGAAGAAGGGGAAAAAGAAGAAAATACAGAAAAAGGGCAAGAAGAGGAAAGAAAGAAAAGAGAAGAAGAGGAAAGACTAAAAAAAGAGATAGAAGAATTAAAAAAACAAAAAGAAGAGGAAGCGAAAAAGAAAGAAGAAGAAATGAAAAAAATTGAAGAGGAAAGAAAGAGAAAACAAGAAGAAGAGGAAAAAGAAGAAAAGCCAAAAAGAGAATTAGAAAAATTAAATTACGAAAAACAAAAATTAAAAGATGAAAGATTAAGCCTCGAGAAGGAATTAAATAATTTAAAAAACCAAGAAAGACCATTAGAAGAAAATAAAAATCAATTACTTAAAGAGATTGAAGAAATAAATAAAAATTTTGAAATATTATTAGAAAAAGAAAAAACACTGGAAGAAAAAAAATCTTTAATAGAAGAAAAAGAGAAAAGGGCAACAACCTCAAAAGAAAAGAGAGAGATAGAACAAGAAAGATGGCAGATAGAAAAAGAAATGGAAGAAATAGAAGAAAAAAGATGGCCATGGGATGAAAAAATTATTGAAATTAATAATAAAATAAAAGAGATTGATACAAGTCTCTCTAATATAAAAGATAAAAAAAATTCTATTACAGAAAAAATAAATCAAATTTTGGAAAGAGAAGATGAAATAAATTTACAAATAGAAAAAATAAATCTTACTTTAGAATTTCAAAATATTATAAAAGAAAGAAAGAAAAAAGAAGAAGAAAAAATATCACTTATAAAGAAAACAAATGAATTATCCCAAAAATTAAATGAAGTTGTTGAAGAAGAAAATATAATCGAAAAAGAATACGAATTAATCGAAGAAGAAGAAAAAATTACAAAAGATATTTCTGAAAGAAGAAAAATTGAAGAGGAAAGAAAAAAAATAGCTCAAAGAAGAAGAGAAATAGAGAAAGAAAGATGGCCTATAGAAGAGTCTTTGGAAAAAAATGAAATAGAAATAAAGAAAAACGAAATAGAAGTGCAAAAATTGTTGGAAAGAGCTTCTATTATTCTTGATAAAATAAAAGAGATTGATAAAAAATTAGGAATAGAAACAGAAGAAACTAATGAGTCTCAAGAAATAAAAAAGGAACAAGATGAAATAAAGCAAAGATTAGAAGAAAAAGAGAACGAAAATGAACCTAATATTTCAGATATTAGCTTTAAATTTTAAATAATATGTCAATAATTGATTCTATCCAAAAAGCACGGGAAAAAGGAGCAAGTGATGAATTAATTTTAAGAGAAATTATAAAACAAAATCCTGATAAGGGAATAATTTTTGAAGAAAAATTAAAAAAAGGAGAAAAAGCAACTAATATTTTAAATGAGATAATAAAAGAAGAAGAAAAAAAAGCCGAAGAGGAAAGGATAAAAAAAGCAAAACAAAGAATTGAAGAATTAAAAAAAACATCAATTGAAAAAGAGAAAATTAAAACTTTTCCAATTGAAGAACTTGAACTAAAAGAAGAAAATATACCCCAAGAAAAGATTGAACCATTAAAAAATCAGGAAGATGTTAAGATTATTACTCCGCGATATCAACAAAAAATTTTTTCTCAACCTTCAACTCCTTCTTATATGACTCCCCCTTATGATATTCCCGAAAAAGATCAAGAAAAAAAAGAAGATATTGAAACAAAAAATATTTCTCCAGAGACAATAAGACCAGTCCCTCAAAAAACTAGCTCTAGAAAGAAAATATTAATTAGGTTTTCTTTTTTTGCTGTTTTTTTAATTATTTTAGCAAGTATTGGCACTTTCTGGTATTGGTATTTTATAATAAGAAATCAAAAAATATCTCAGCCTGGAGGATGTCAAGATAATAAAGACTGTCCAATAGGATATTATTGTAATACAGAAAAAATATGCGTTCAATCTGTTTTAGTGGAGTGTGAAAAAAACGAGGATTGCCCTCAAAATAAAATTTGCAGTTCGGAAAAAAAATGTATAGAAATGACTTCAATAGTCGAAGCGTTTGAACCTCTTTTTGAGGTTGATAGTACAAGAGAAATATCTATTTCTTCTTTAGAAGAGATAAAATCTATCTTACCGGAAATTCTTAAAGAATCTATTAATTTAAATGAATTTAAAAGAATCGTTATTAAAAACATTACTAAAAATGAAATTGTAGGGCTAAAAGATTTTTTTGACACCCTTCAAATTAGAACGCCCCAAGGATTTTTTAACACAATAAAAGATGATTTTACTTTATTTATCTATTCTCAAATGGAAGGACCACGAATTGGTTTTGCTGTTGAAGTTTTAGATAAAGAAACATTAGAAAATCTAATAAGAAATCAAGAAAGCACTATGAAAAGCGATTATAAGTCTTTTCTTTCTTTTATAGTTGAAGATAAAATTCCTCTTGTTCCTTATTTTAGAAACTCTAAAGATGTTGTAGGATATGTTGGTCCAAATTTTAGATATCAAACAATTTCTAAAAATGATATAGGAATTTCTTATTTAATATCTGATAAATATTTTATTTTTACAACTTCCTGGAAAAGCATGCAAGATGTAATAAAAAGATTAGAATTAGAAATGGAAACAATAGAAATAACATCGGAGTTAAAGCTTAACGATAAAGGAGAAGAAGTAAAGTTATTACAAACCTGGCTTGCTCAAGACCCAACAGTTTACCCAGAAAGATTAGTCACTGGATTTTTTGGATCTTTGACACAAAAAGCAGTTATTAGATTCCAAGAAAAATATGCATCAGAAATTTTAGCTCCACAAGGATTAGTTAAAGGAACAGGAGTTGTTGACTTTTATACAAGAATGAAATTAAATGAATTATATGGAAAATCTGGAGTTATTCCAGCTGTACCAGAAATCACAAAAGACTTAAGATACGGCGATAAAGGAGATGAAGTAAAGGTTTTACAAACCTGGCTTGCAAAAGATAAAGAAATATATCCTCAAGGATTAGTTACTGGATTTTTTGGACCTTTAACGCAAAAAGCAGTTATTAAATTCCAAGAAAAATATGCAACTGAGATATTAGAACCACAAGGATTAACAAGAGGCACTGGTATAGTTGATGCTTTAACAAGAAAAAAGCTAAATGAATTATATAAATAGTAAATAAAAATATTATGGATAAAAAAAATATTGAAAATTTAAGAAAAAAATTAGAAAAAGAAAAAATTCTAATAGAAGAGCAATTAAAAAACTTTGCCCAAAAAGATAAAAAAAATAAAGATGACTGGGACACTAAATATCCTGAATTTAACGAAGGAGGATTTAGTAGTCAACAATTAGAAGAAGAGGCAGATGAAGTGGAAGAATATTTAAATTTATTGCCAATAGAACATAATTTAGAATTAAAATTAAAAAAAATTAATTCTGCCATAGAACGAATTAAAAATAATACTTTTGGGAAATGTTTAAAGTGCGGCGGAAAAATTAATGAAAAAAAAATAAAACTCTATCCTGAAACAGAATATTGTAATAAATGTCAAAATAAAATTTAATTTAAATAATGTCTACAAAAATTTTTTCAGCTGCTATTTCTGGCCTTGAAGCTGAAATTATTGAAGTAGAAACTGATGTTTCGTATGGGTTAAGGTCTTTTAATATTGTTGGATTGCCTGACAAAAGTATTGAAGAATCAAAAGAAAGAGTTGGCGCTGCAATTAAAAATAGCGGATTAAAGTCTCCTTTTTCTCAACCTCAAAAAGTTTTAGTAAATTTAGCTCCTGCTGATTTAAAAAAAGAAGGTTCTTTATATGATCTTCCTATTGCTTTAGGTTATTTAACCGCCTCAGGACAAATTAATTTTAACTCTCAAAAAAGAATTTTTATCGGAGAATTATCTTTAAATGGAAAATTAAAACCTATAAAAGGAGCTCTTTCTATTGCTTTAGCTGCTAGAAATAAAGGATTTAATGAATTAATTTTACCTAAAATAAATGCCTATGAAGCAGCTGCAGTTTTATTTGAAAATAATAATAAAGATTTTAAAATTATTGGAGTAGAATCTTTAAAAGAAACAATTAATTATTTAGAAAATAAAATAAAAATTGAACCTTTTAAAATAGATATTCAAAATTTACCATTAGAAGAAAATTATTCCTTTAACTTTTCTTGGATAAAAGGGCAAGAAAGTGCTAAAAGAGCATTAGAGATTGCTGCTGCCGGCGGACATAATATCCTTTTAGAAGGACCCCCTGGAACAGGAAAAAGCTTATTAGCACGTTCTCTTCCTTCTATTTTACCTTTATTAAATTTTGAAGAATCTTTAGAGGTAACAAAAATTTATAGTATTGCAGGGCTTTTACCTCAAAATATTTCGTTAATTAAAACAAGACCATTTCGCTCTCCCCATCATACTACTTCTGAAGCAGCAATAATTGGCGGAGGAAATCCAATAAAACCAGGTGAAATAACTTTATCTCATAGAGGTGTTTTATTTTTAGATGAATTTCCTGAGTTTCATAGAGATATTTTAGAAAGCTTACGGCAACCGATTGAAGAGGGAAAAATTACTATTTTACGAGCAAAAGAAAAATTTACTTTCCCGGCGCGTTTTTTATTAGTTGCAGCGGCAAATCCTTGTCCATGCGGGTACTATAAAGATCCTAATAAACAATGCACTTGTCAACCTTCCCAAATTGCTAAATATAGAAGAAAATTATCAGGGCCATTAATGGATAGAATTGATATAGTTGTAAACGTTCCACCTGTAAAATTTGAAAAACTAATTACTCCTGATAATGAAAATATTACTTTAAAAATTAGAGAAAAAATTCAAAAAGCGCGGGAAATACAAAATGAAAGGTTTTCTAAAATTAAAAATAAATTTTTTTTAAATTCAGAAATGGAAGCAGTAGAAATTAAAAAATATTGTCAAATTGATTTTAAATCTCAAAACATTTTGCGAAAATTTATTGATTCAGGAAAAATTTCAACTCGCGGTTATTATAGAATTTTAAAAACCGCAAGGACTATTGCTGATCTAGAAGAATCTGAAAATATTAAATATGACCATTTATTAGAAGCCTTAAATTATAGAATAAGAGAAAATTAATTTATTTATTAAAAGGATTGTTTGCTCCTCTTACCTCAAAGTGAACATGACAACCAGTAGCAACCCCTGTTCTTCCAATTGATCCTATAGGAGTTCCTTGGGAAACAGAATCTCCTGGTTTTACTAAAAAAGAAGATAAATGTCCATAATAAGTAACAACATCATTAGGGTGTAAAATAGTAATATAATTTCCTCCAGTATTATCCCATCCTCGTCTTAAAACTGTTCCTCCTGCAGAAGCTAGAACATAATTTCCACATTTTTCAGAAAAATCAATAGCATTATGCCAATGAAGATATTGAGAGATTTTACAAGAAGAAGTAGGACAAATAAAATAACTCGAACCAACAGGTATTTTATTATATATTACTGTTGATGATTGAACATATTGTTTATTGGTTTTTACAGGAGTCGGTATTTTCCCATTAGGAATAATTAAAATATCTCCGATATAAATATCTTCGCTCTCTAAATTATTAAAAGAAATAATTTCCTGTATATCTCCGCTATACTTTTTAGCAATTTCATTTAAAGTATCTCCTTTTTTAACATAATATAATACTCCAGAAACCGGCAAAATAATTAAAGTTTGTCCTTCTTTTAATTTTGAATTTTTATTTAAATTATTAGCCCACAAAATTGTATCTATTGAAATATTAAATTTTTGAGATATTGAAGTAAAAGTATCTCCTTCTTTAACGCTATATTCTATAACAGATCTTCCTTCTTCTAAACTTTCTTCACTATCTTCTTCTATAGTAGCTAGTGTTTGAGAGATTATTATTGATGGAGGAATAACGCCTTTAATACTATTATCTTGAATAAAAGAAATTTCTGATATTTTTTTTGAATTATTTTTTAAAGGGTTGATAAATAAATCATCTTGTAAATAATTTCCCTTACTATTTAAATTTAAATTATTAAAATCTAAAAAAGAAGATCCAAAAGCATAATAATTTTGAAAATTTAATTTAGGATAAAAAATAATCCCTAATATTATAAAAACAAAACAAGAAAAAAAAGAGATAAGAAGGGGATCTTTTAAAACTCTTTTAATTTTTTTTGTATTAATTTTAAAATCCCTTATTTGTTTTATAATAAAATAAGGAATTAATCCTATTTTATTAAAATTATTTGAAATAAATGGTAAAATCGCTAAAAGCGGTTTTAAAATTTTTAAGAAAATAAAATTATTAATAATTCGGCGAAAAATTGATTTATTTTCGACCGTGTTATTGATTAATTTATATATATTAATTTTATAAATTTAAAAGAAATAAGTCAAGAGAAAATGAATTTATATTCTAAAAAAAATATAATTAATTTATTTAAAAAATATAACATTAAACCCCAAAAAAAATTAGGGCAAAATTTTTTAATTGATAAAAATATTATTAAAAAAATTATTAGAAGCTCAAATATTTCAAAAAATGATATTGTTTTAGAAATTGGTCCCGGGATAGGAACTTTAACTATAGAATTATCAAAAAAAGTAAAAAAAGTAATTGCCATAGAAAAAGACAAAACAATAATAAAAATTTTAAAAGAAACAACAAAAGGCTTTAAAAATATTAAAATTATTAATCAAGATATTTTAAAAATAAAAAAAATAAAGATAAATAAAAAATACAAAATTATTGCCAATTTACCTTATTATATTGTTTTTCCTTTTTTAAAAAAATTTTTAGAAGAAGAAAATCCACCACATGAAATGATTTTAACTATTCAAAAAGAAGTAGCTCAAAAAATAGTTAAAAAACCGCCTAAAGCAAACTTTTTATCAATTTTTATTAATTTCTATTGCGATTCTAAGATTCTTTTTTTTATCCCAAAAGAATCTTTCTGGCCTAAACCAAAAGTTGATGGCGCAGTAATAAAATTATCAAATATTAAAAATAAAAATTTAGAAGTTGATAAATTTTTATTTTATAAAGTTATAAAAATAGGTTTTTCTTCTCCTCGTAAAAAAATAATTAATAATTATTTTAATAATATAAAATTAAATAAAAAAGAAGTATATAATTTATTTAATAAAATTAATATTAACCCTAATTTAAGGCCTGAAAATTTAAGTTTAAAAGATTGGATCAAATTAACTGAAGAAATTTCTAATCTGATTTTATAGGCATAACTACATAGATATAAGTATCATCGCCAACAGGTTTTAAAATAGCAGGGCCATCATCCCCATTTAATTCTAAAATTATTTCTGAGCTTTTTATATTTGAAATTCCATCTATTAAAAACTTATAATTAAAACAAACTTCAATATTTTCTCCCATTATTTTTACTGGTAGTTTTGAATTATATTCTCCTATATCTTTATTTTGATTAAAAATTTCTAATTCATTTTTATTTAAATTTGTTTTTATTTTTACCTCATTTGTTTTTCCAGTAAATAATCCGGAAATCCTTAATCTATTTAAAAATTCATCTTTATTTAATATTATTTGAGTATTATATTTTAAAGGAATTATTTCTTTATAATCTGGATACTCTCCTTCTATTAATTTTGAAACAACTTGAATTTCTGGGTAATTTGTTTCTGTCATTAAGGTTTCAAACATTATTTGATTAGAAGAAAGATAAATATTTAAATCCCTATCTTTAGTGTTAAAAATATTTATAATTTCTTTAGCAGTTTTTTGAGGTAAAATTAAAGAATAATTATTAGTTAGCTTTTGTTCATTTTTAAAAATAATTTTTTTCTCTCCTAAACGAAAACTATCTGTTGATACCATAGTAATTGCATTTTTTTGAAATAAAAAATAAATACCAGAAATTTCTGGTCTTGAATTTGAAAGTAAAGGAATATCTACAATTTGATTTAAACTTTGACAAAAAATTGAACTTTTCAAAGAAATAAATTCATTTTTTTTAATATTAGGAATGATTGGAAACTCATCAGATGATAACCCTTTTATTTGAGTAAAATAATTTTCACATTCTATTAAAATATCATTATTTTTTGTTTTAATATTTATTTTTTTATTAGGAAGTAAATTTATAAAATTAGAAAATAATTTTGAAGGAATAGTAATTTTTCCCTCTTCTTCAATTTTAGATAATGACCACCAATTTATCCCAATTTCTAAATCAGTTGATGATAAATTTAAAAAATTTTTTTCAGCTGATATTAAAATATTATTTAAAATAGGCAAGGTTAAAGATTTTAAAGAAATTTTTTCCACAATACTTAAACCTTCTTTTAATTTTTCTTGTAAAATTGTTAATTTCATAATTTATATTAATTTAATTTATTATTATAATTAAATATATCTTTTTATTTATTTTTTAAATTTAATTTATTTGGTAAAAAATAGTGATTAAGTTTATATATTTAATATAGTATTAAAAATTGGAAAAATAGTGAATAATTTTTAATGTATTTTTATTAATAATTTGTTAACAGATTATTAACTATTTAATAACTTTTCTCTTATTAAATTTATTTCTTCTTCTAAATTTTTATTTTCTTTAATTTCTTCTGAAATTTTTTTATAAGAATGAATAGCGGTTGTATGGTCTTTTCCATTAAATTTTCTTCCAATAAAAGGAAAAGAGCTTTTTAAATCTTCTCTTAATAAATACATAGCAATTTGACGAGGTTTTACAATTTCTTTTTTTCTAGAATTATTTAAAATATCTTTTTCTTTTAAATCATAAAAATCAGCAACAGTTTCAATTATTTTTTTTGGCGTTATAATTTTATTAGGAGAAGATGTAATATTTTTTAAAATATTTTTTACCATCTCTAAATTTATAGGTTGATTATTTATTTTTTGATACATTATTATTCTATTTAAAGCTCCTTCTAATTCTCTAATATTTTTTTGGATAATAGAAGCGATATATTGGTATATTTCTTCAGAAAACAATACTCCTTTTAATTGGCTTTTTAATTTCAAAATAGCAACCCTTGTTTCAAAATCAGGAATACTTATATCTGCAATCATTCCCCCTTCAAATCTAGATCTTAATCGTTCTGTTAGTGCTTGAATAGTTTTTGGCGGTCTATCTGATGATAAAATAATTTGTTTATTATTTTCATATAAAACATTAAAAATATGAAAAAATTCTTCTTGGGTTTTTTCTTTTCCGGATAAAAATTGAATATCGTCAATTATTAAAACATCAATGTTTTTATATTTAGACTTAAATTGATTCATTTCGTGATTTTTAATACTATTTACCACTTCGGAGGTAAATTTTTCAGAAGAGATATATTTTATTTTTTTATCAGGAAAATTTTTAATAACCTCATTCCCAATTGCTTGTAATAGATGAGTTTTTCCTAATCCAACTCCTCCATAAATAAATAAAGGATTATAAATTAATCCCGGGTCATTTGAAACAGCAACAGCAGCTGCATGAGGTAGTTCGTTAAATGGGCCGACAACAAATGATTCAAAAGTATATCTTGGGTTTAAGTTTGTTTCTTTGTTTATTTTAAATTCTTGGAAATCAAGTTGGTTTTCCTCGCTTAAATCTAAAATAAGTTTTTTATTATTAATTGTTTTTAAATTTTCTTTTCCTACACAAAATTCAATATCTTTTATCTCGCTATCTAAATTATGTAAAATTTTTAAAATTTCTTTATTATATTTTTTTTCTAGCCATTCTTTTACAAAAGAATTTGGAACTGATACGGTAACTTTATTATCTCTTTGGGAAATAATATAAGTGTTTTTAAACCAAGTTGAAAAACTCGCTTTTGATATATTTAATTGGATTTGGGCTAAAACTGATTGCCAAAGTTCTTCATTGGTAAACATATTTTTTATGTTTTTATTTAATATTTAAATATATTATTATAAAAAAATAAGTCAAATTAAAAAAAATAAAACAAAATTTCAAAATTTGTTAATAAATTGTGAAAAAGATGTTAATTTAAAGTGTTTTATTTGATTATTTTAATAAATATTAAAATTTAAAATTGACCAAGTTTAAATTTTATCTTATAATCAAATTATTATAATTTAATTATTAATTATATAAGAATATGTCTTTAACATACAATCCTAAAAAAAGAAAAAGAAGTAAAACTCACGGATATAGGGCAAGAAAAAAAACAAAAGGAGGGCAAAAGGTTTTAAAAAGAAGAATTAAAAAAGGAAGATATAAAATTTCAGTTTAATAATTTAAAATTTTTAAATGCTTCCTTTAAATAATAGATTAAAAAAGAAAAAAGATTTCGAAGAGGTTTTTAAAAATGGGAAAAGTTATAAAGAAAATTCTTTACAGTTAAAATTTTTGGAGAATAATTTAAAAACAAGCAGATTTGGTTTTGTTGTTAGTAAAAAATTTTCCAAAAAGGCAGTTGTCCGCAATAAAATTAAAAGAAGATTAAGAGAAATAATTAGGAAGAATTTAATTTATATTAAAAAAGGGTTTGATTGCGTAATTATTGTTTTACCGGATTTAAAAATTAAAAAATTTGAAGAATTAGAAGAAATTTTAATAAAGTTATTTAAAAAAGCAGATTTATTAGAATAAAAATAAAAAACTAATGAGTATTATTTCTAATTTTTTTAATTATTGTTTTTATCAGCCATTATTTAATTTTTTAATTTTAATTTATAAATTAATACCAGGAGGCGATTTTGGAATTAGTATAATTATTTTAACTATTTTAATTAAATTATTAATGCTTCCTTTTAATAATAAAGCAATAAAATCTCAAAAAATTATTGCTGACCTTCAACCAAAAATTAAAGAAATTCAAGAAAAATATAAAAATGATAAAGAAAAACAAGCAAAAGAAATGATGGAAATTTATAAAAAAGAGAAAATAAGCCCTTTTGCTGGAATTATTCCCGCCCTTATTCAATTGCCAATTCTTATTGCTCTATATCAGCTTTTTTTACGCGGATTTAATACAGAACAAATGTCTTTACTTTATAGTTTTAATCATTTTTCAGGAGAAATTAATCCCTATTTTTTAGGAATTATAAATTTAAGCAAACCAAATTATATATTGGCTATTATTGTCGGAGTATTGCAGTTTTTTCAGTTAAAAACATCAACACCAAAAAAATCTAAAAACAATAAACCCTTAAAAAAATCTGATAGACCCGATATCTCTTATATTATACAAAAAGAAACACTTTTTATTGTTCCCTTATTTACTGCTTTTATTCTTTTAACAATTCCTTCTGCTGTCGGAATTTATCTTTTGACTACAACATTATTTACAATAATTCAGCAATATTCCATTTTAAAAAATAGAAAAAATATTAATTAATAATATGATTGAAGAAATAAATAAAGATAAAATTAAAAAAACCGCAAAAAACTTTTTTGAAAAAATGGGTTTTGATGTTGATATTTCTATCACAGAAAAAGAAAATAATATGGTTTTTATAGATATAAAAACAGATGAACCAAAAATTTTAATAGGGCAAAAGGGTCAAGTGCTATTTGATATCCAACATGTCTTAAAACTGATTATAAAAAGAAATATTTTAAATTCTCCTTTAGGATTGGAAGAAACAGAAAAAGAATTTTTTATTGATATTGATATCAATAATTATAAAAAGAAGAAAATTGAATATTTAAAAGAAACAGCAAACTATATTGCTGATGAAGTTGCTTTACATAAAAAAGAAAAAGAAATGGAGCCGATGTCTTCTTACGAAAGAAGAATAGTTCATACAGAGATTTCTAAAAGAGGAGATGTAATAACAGAAAGTATTGGTGAAGGAGAAAACAGAAGGGTAGTAATAAAACCTAAAAATTAAATTCTAAAAAATAATAAAAATTATATCTTTGTGCCCTCGAGAGGAGTTGAACCTCTATTTTAAGATCCGCAATCTTATGTCCTATCCATTGAACGACGAGGGCTTTTAAAATAGATTTACTTAAATTTATCAAAAAAATAAATTAAAATCAATTGACCGAATTATTTCTTTTATGTAAAATAAAAAATCTTTGGAGGAGTGCGGCGAATGGCAAGCCAACAGTTTGCTAAACTGTACTCGTCTAAAAAACGAGTTGTGGGTTCGAGTCCCACCTCCTCCGCTTTAAAATATTAAAATAAAAGATTAAAACAGAAGGATTAAAATTAAAAAATTAAGATTAATTATTTAAAGAAGGTGTGATGAGAACCCACCCACTGAATTGCGAGAGAGCGAGTGAAACGAGCGAAAGAGGCAATGCCTTCGGGAAACTTTTCGAGTCCCACCTCCTCCGCACAGAAAGATTAGGGTTAAAAATTAGATTGCTTTGTCATCTTTTATTTTAAAAATAACTTAAATTAATATTTAATAAATTTATGGCATTATCAATTGGAATTGTTGGCTTGCCGAATGTAGGCAAATCAACACTATTTGAGACACTAACAAAAAAACAAGTAGATAAAGCAAACTATCCATTTTGCACAATAGATCCAAATATTGGAGTTGTTGCTGTTCCTGATGAAAGAGTGGACAAACTTGCTGAATTAACAAAATCACAAAAAAAGATATACACAACAATTGATTTTATTGATATTGCTGGGTTAGTAAAGGGAGCAAGTAAAGGCGAGGGTTTGGGTAATAAATTTTTAGCAAATATTAGAGAAGTAGACGCTATTGTCTATGTCTTGAGGGCATTTTTAAATAATAAAATTATAAATACTCAAAATAGCATCAACCCTTTTAAAGATAAAGAAATTTTAGACACAGAATTAATTTTAAAAGATTTAGAAACAATTGAAAAAAGATTAAAAAGTTTAGAAAAAGAACTTAAAAATAAAGAAATAATAAAAGAATATGAATCTTTGTTAAAAGCAAAAAATTTATTAGAGCAAGGGAAAATTTTAATAGAAGAATTCTTTACAGAAGATGAAATAAAACAGTTAAAACAATATCAGCTCTTAACATTAAAGCCGAGAATTTATCTTTTAAATGGAAAAGAAGAGGAGGTTTCTCAAGATATTATTAACGAATTTAAAAAAAATAACTGGCCTTATTTAATAATAGATTTGCTAACCGAATTTGAAGCAGCAGACTTATCAAAACAGGAACGAAGAGAGCTCGGATTGCCCGAAGAAACAGAACTTGATATTTTAATAAAAAAATCTTATCAGATTTTAGGATTAATAACATTTTTTACAACAGGGCCTGATGAAACAAGGGCATGGGCAATAAAAAAGGGAACAGCAGTGCCTCAAGCCGGAGGAATAATTCATTCAGACTTTGAAAAACATTTTATAAAAGCAGAAGTTATAAATTGGAAAGATTTAATTAGTGTAGGCGGATTTACTCAAGCGCGAGAAAAAGGATTAATCCGCACTGAGGGAAAAGAGTATATAGTTCAAGACGGAGATGTTATAGAAATAAAACACAATGCCTAAAACAAAAATAAAATTAAAAATTAACCTTTCTTTATTAAAAAGAGATTAAAAATTTTAGTCTCTTTTTTACTTTTAATCTATAAATTATTGCCTTAAATTGTTTTAAATGTAATAATTAAAATATTAAAATTATTTAATTCGGTGGGTTGCGCCGAATGGCAAGGCACCGGTCTTGAAAACCGGAACCCTGAAAAGGGTTTGCAGGTTCGAGTCCTGCACCCACCGCCAATCAGAAAAAGAGGTTGCTGGCTCGCCCTCTACGAGGGCTCGCCAGCCGATTTTAGGCGAAAAATTGAATTTTTTGTCTTTCAAAATAAAGTTCGAGCCGACATTTTTTAGAAATTCCCGGATTTGATAATTGTCGCCCTGCGACAATAGAATTTTGGCTTGTTTCGCCTCGAAAATCATTTCTTTCATCGGTTCGAGCCA
>JAKPCP010000001.1 GCA_029553225.1 bacterium
CTAAAAAAGTTAAAGATTTAAAAGATTTTACTGGGAGGTTTAAAAAACCTCCCTTAATTTTTTTATTGCATTTTTTAATATCTTTTTGTCGTTTTTATATGTAACATATTTTAATGCTTCATCAAAATAAAACCATCCATAACCTAAAAAAGTTTTTTCAATATTGACTGATACATCACTAACTATAAAAAGATAATAATAAACAGTTTTTTCAAATTGTTCATCGTTTGTCATATATTTATAATTTGTATTACCAATTTCAATACTTTTATCATTCACTTTAATTCCTGTTTCTTCAAAAATTTCTCTTATTGCAGTTTGAATCAAACTTTCCCCTTCTTTAACCTTGCCTTTTGGAAAAACCCAACTTTTTTCTCTTTTTAAAAGAAGAACTTTATTTTGATAAATAATTACTCCACCAGCAGAAATCAATTTTTTCATAATTCAATTCTATTTTATTATTACTAAATTTACAAATAAAATATAAAAAAAATTTGGACATCTTTATTTTTTTTATCCAAGAAAGTATATAATAATTTTATCAATACTTTCTAAATTTTTTATTAAGTCGAAATAAAATTAGACAAAATAGGAAATTAGGGAGGAAATGGAGGTGTTTAATGATATGTTTGAACTTTAAAAAGACTAAAAAAATTTTAACTCTAACTTCCTTATTAATTTTAATTTTGTTACTCTCTTTATCCAATCTGAATGTGACTTTTGGAATAACAAATCTTGATAAACCTAAAAATCCCTGTGCTTTTTCTTCGGGTACATCTATTTTCCTTCAATGGGAATATTCTTATTCTGGTTTAGGAACTGTTTATTTTGAAATTTATGAGTGGAATGGCTCAAGTTGGGTTTTAAAGGATGATACAACTAAATATCCAGATGTTAAAAAAACATTTGCAGGTCAATCACTTGGTCAACATATTTATAAAATCAGAGCAAAAGAAAAATTCATTTTTCCTGTCTACAGTGATTTTACTACTAATCTATATAGTTATGTTTTAAAAATTCC
>JAKPCP010000010.1 GCA_029553225.1 bacterium
ATGAATGTTTTAATCAGTGTTTTTGACGAACCCAAAAAAGTTAATTTTTTAGGAGACGAATTAAATGCTGCTCGCAATATCTTTAATTTTTATCTTACTTTGTATTATAATCAAAAAAATAGCGATATGTTTTTAAAAACACTGGAAAATCAGAAAATATTTGAGGAAAAATACGAAAAAACTTTTAACCTAAATCCTTCAAATTCTTTGAGAATACAAGAGATGATTGATGCTTTTTCAAAATACGGATGGTCTGTAATTCAATTGGAACAATAATTTATGTTATGATAAAATAAAAATATGTTTTCCCTAAATAAAATAAAAATTAAAACTTTTTTTATAATCTCAATTTTTCTTTTTCCTGTTTTTGTCTTTGCAATAAACGTAAATGATGAGATTGTTTTTAATATTGATAAATCTTACGATATTGATAAAAGAGAAGAAATTAAGGCAATTTTAATAAAGTCAACAGACAATCTTTATTTTTTTGTTGATAAAAATTTATGGGACGATTTTGACACTTCAGATCAAAAAACATTTAAAAAAAGTTTATCTGATATAGATAAGGAATTTAAAGAAAAAATTTATCCAATTTTAACTTCAAAATTAGGCAGTGAGCCTAATCCAGGAATTGATAATGATAAAAAAATTACTATTTTAATTCATCCAATGAAAAAAGGGGCAGGCGCTTATTCAAGATTAGGCGATCTTTATTCTAAATTTGAATATCCCTTGTCAAACGAAAGAGAAATGATTTATTTAAACAGCGATTATATTAATAATGCGTCAGCTAAAACTTTCCTGGCTCATGAATTTGCTCATTTAATTACTTTGAATCAAAAGAATTTAAAAAGAAACATAGAAGAAGATATTTGGCTAAACGAGGCAAGAGCAGAATACGCAATAACCTTATTAGGATATGACGATAATTATCCTGAGAGCAATTTAGAAAGAAGGGTAAACACTTTTTTAAAAAATCCATCTGTTTCTTTAACTGAATGGGAAGATTCTCCTTCAAATTACGCTGTTGTAAATTTATTTACTCAATATTTAGTTGACCACTACGGCGTTAAAATTTTAAAAGATTCTTTAAAATCAGAAAAAGTTGGCATTGATTCTATAAATGAAGCTCTTTCAAAAAACGAATACAAGGAAAACTTTTCTCAAATTTTTGCTGATTGGGCAATAACTGTTTTATTAAATGATTGTTCTCTGGGCGAAAAATATTGCTATAAAAATAAAAATTTAAAAGATTTAAGAATAAATCCAGTAAGCAATTACCTGCCCTTAGGATTTGAAACTTCTTTATCTGTTAAAAATACTTTAAAAGGATGGCAGTCAAGCTGGTATAAAATTTTTGGCGGAGGCGGGACACTTACCTTTGAATTTGACGGGAAAGATAATGTTAAATTTAATGTCCCTTATGTTTTATGCGATAATTTAAATAAATGTTCTGTAAATCATCTAATATTAGATGAGTATCAAAAAGATGAAATTACAGTAAGCGGATTTAATGCAAAATACAAATCTTTATATATTCTTCCTTTTGTTGAGGAGAAAGGAGATAATTTTTCTTTTTCTATTAAAATGAGCATAAATCTAAAAGGAGAGGATCTGATTAAAGATATGTTAAATCAGATTGAATTATTAAAAAAGGAAATTGAAAGATTAAAAGCAGAAATAGCGAAAAAAAATTCTGAAGAAACAATATCAAATGAAAATAATCAGGAAAATCAAAATAAAATTTCTTGTCAAAAAATAAATAATAATCTTTATTTTGGGCTTTTAAACAATAATGAAGTTTCTTGTTTGCAGGAATTTTTAAAAAACGAAGGAGTTTATCCCGAAGGATTAATTACTGGAAATTTTCTTTCTTTAACTTATAAAGCGGTAATTAATTTTCAAGAAAAGTATTCAAATGAGATTTTATTGCCTTTTAATTTAGAAAAAGG
>JAKPCP010000040.1 GCA_029553225.1 bacterium
TTTTTTTTCGCTTAAAAACGATTTTAAAAAGGATTTTTTTTTTAAGTAATTGATAAATTTTTATTTACACTTTTTTAAAAATAATTTTTAATGACTTTTAAATTTAATATAAGATTTTTCTTTACAAAATATTATTAGCTAAATTTAAACTTGATTTTTGCTAAAAAAAATAAAAATAAAAAAGGTTGGAACAACTAACAAATTTTTGCAAAAAAATTTGTTAGTGTAATATATATCTTATTAATATTTTAAATCCTTTCTTATTTATTAATTAATTAATATTTTATATTAATTATTAGTATATATATTAATATTAATATTAATATCCCCCCATGGGATACCCCAAAGGTTATATAACCCCAAGGGTAACCCCAAAACTTGTAAGTTATTGAAAAAAAAGAAAAATTTTTGATTTTGAACCCCTTGTCAAAAGCAACTTGAAACGAACTTGAAACGAACTTGAAAAGGATTTGAAAGCAACTTGAAAAAAAAATAATAAAATTTTTGGAAGTAATTTTTATTTTTTCTGCGGGTTTAATGCTTCAAATACGGGTTTGATACGGGTTTGATGCGTGTTATTTGTTTGTTTAAAATAATTAGAAAATGAAAAAATAATTAAAAATTTAATATTATTTTGAGATTAAGAAAAATTATTTTGTGAAAGAAAAGTAATGTAATAAATAAAAATTCAAATGTCAAGAAAAAAATTAAAATTTTATAGGGTAAAAATTTTTATATTTCTTTACAATTTTGATTTTTTATTTTGCAACTAAATTTGGAACTAAAGTAAAAAATGGAAAATAAAAATAAAAATAACCAAATATTTAAATTCACCTTGGAATTATACCAATCAAGAAAAAAAATCATCATTTTAGATATTTTATTTTTAACAAAATTAAAAATTCATTCAATTAAAAAATGGAGGTAATATGTATTTTTTAAGATTTGTAACAGGAAACGATGCTTATCGAATGAAGAGAAACTTACTTCAAGTTTACAATTCCAAAACAAAAAAAGTTGAATACGAGGAACCCATATTTTGTAAATCCTGGACAAACAGGATGAGGAATGAAATAGAACAAAAATCTAAAACTATTTTAGAATTATTTAGAACGAATTATCATCTTTCCGACCAAAAATCAATTTCAAGAATGATGGATTATTATTGGATAAAAAAAATAGCATTCAATGAATTAGAACATGCTATTTCAAAAACCGTTGAAATAAAGGAAAATATTTTATCGCAACTTGAAGAAATAGAACAAGAAAAATTATTAAACGAAGTAATGAAATAAATAAAGAAAAATAATGAAAAACAAAGAAACAGAATTAATAAATCAATTACGAATTGTAGCAAATTTATTTTCAAAATTCCATTATTATTCAATAAGTATTAAGAATGGAATAAATGTTTTATTATACGAAATAGCAGAGGGAAATAATTATTTTATAGTTGAGAAAATAAAAACAAATAAAAGGAGGGCTTATGTTATACTTTTTAAATACAGCAATTTTGCCAAATCCAGGAAAATATGAATGCAAGGCAATATCTTTGGAAGAAGCGATCAATATATGGGAAAATACTAATGAGAAATTATCTGCTATAGGACACTCTGCAACCGTGCAAATTTTAAACGAATTAAATTTTGACATAAGGGGAAATCGAGTAGCAATAACAATGGAGCAGGGAGACGGAGCTTTGATTTTCAAATTAAAGCAACGTTTACCAGAAGGAAAAATCCTATCAAAATCTGAAATCGAAGATATTGGATACGAATTTTGGTTTTTGTTTAGAATATAGAACAAGAAGGGGAAGAAAAATGAGTAATAAAGAATATTACAAAAAAAATCCGATAAACAGAATTAAAAATAAAATTAAAAATATTTTTTAAAATAAGGAGAACAAAAAATGAATAAAGTATTTTTAATCGGTTATTTGGGGAACAACCCTGAACAAATAGAAAGTGATAAAGCAACTATTGTCAAATTTAATTTGGCAACCAGTAGAGGCAAAAATGAAAATAAACACACCGAATGGCATAGAATTATAGCTTTTTATAATACCGCAAAACTAATAAAACAATATTTAAACAAAGGGGATTTAATTTTCCTTGAAGGAACAATCCACTATTCAAACTACGAAAAAAATGGCAATAAAATGTACTCAACCGAAATAATTTGTAATACATTCCGAATTCTAAAATCTTCTTCATTTAAAAATAATAAAGAAAATTTAATTGAAGCAGAAACAACCGAAGCAACCGAAGCAATCGAATATGATGATGATGAAGATATACCATTCTAAAAAAATAATAAAAATAGGAGAAAACATTGGAACAGAAAATTGAAAATTTAAAAGTGCTGGCAGAAATAACGAAGGTAGATACAAAAGATATTGTTGAACTTATGAAAAAAAATGTTATGCCAGCAGGTTGCAGCGATTCGGAGCTTGGTTTTGCTCTTGCTATCGCAGCTAAATATAATCTTAACCCATTTACGAATGAAATATGTTTTATTCGTACAAAAAATGGGAGGTTGATACCTTATGTCCAGTATGATGGATGGGTAAAAATAACGAGGACGCTTGATCCAGAATCGAACATAATATTCGAAGAAAATTTTGATGGGAATGGGAAAATATTTTCTGTAACCTGTCAAATTATTTCTAAAAAAGGGAGTGTAAAAGTTACAGAATATTATCAAGAATGCTTTATACCAAATCGAGATGCTTGGGTAAAATATCCGATAAGAATGCTGCGGAATAAATCATTTAATCAAGCGGCGAGATTGCAATTTGGTATATCGGGCATTTACGATGAAGACGAGATGCGCAGAATAATTGAAAGTGAAAATAGGAATAATGGAAACAACGAAAATAAAATCTTACCCGAACCAGAAATAAAATCACTACCTGAACAAAAATCCGAACCAAATCAAATTGCACAAGAGAAAATCGCGCAGCCAACACAATCCGCACAATCTACACAACCAACACAAACTACAATAGCAACACAAAAAACAACCAAAAAGAAAATAAATATATCCGAAGGAATGAAACAAAAATTAGTTAAAGCAAAAGAATTTATTGGACAGGAAAAATTTGACAATATAATAAGCGACCTTCATATAAAAAAATCAGATATAAATGATGATATTGGGAAAATAATATTGAAAAAAGTTATTGATTTATATGGGGGTGCACAATGTTAGAATTTAATGCCGAAAAACACGAATATCTATTAGAGGGTAAAAAAATACCATCCGTCACGGAAATATTACAAGCATTACATAATTTCCAATTTGTTTCGAAAGATAAATTGGAAACTGCAAAAAATAATGGGAGTAATATTCATAAAGCTTTAGAATACTACGATAAAAATCTTCTATCAGAAAAAAGCATAAATGATTATCAAAATATTATAAAAATCTGGGAAGATTTTATTAAACACTATGATGCCAAAATAAAACATATCGAATTAAGCTTATATTCACCGCGAGGATTTGCGGGAACGATTGATAGAATAATCGAAGTAAAAAACAAAAACATTTTAGTTGACATCAAAACTGGCAAACCCAATAAAATAATGCCACTTCAAACAATGGCTTATAAATTATTATGTCAAGACAATAATATTAAAATTTATAAGCGCTGGTGCGTATTTTTCCAAGAAGACAAATATATAGTTAGTGAGCACAAAAACGATTTTCAGGATGAGCAAATATTTACATCCTGCTTAAACATTTATAATTTTTTAAGGAGGTAATATGTTTGAAATTAATTTAGAAAAAGAAATTGATTCAACTGAAGTGATGCTAATGCAGAAGGAAACAGAGGCATTAGAAATAAAAGCTTCATTATTTATAATTACAAACAATGAAGAATATAATGAAGCGAGTAATTTATTAAACACTATTCGAAAAAAAATAAAAAAAATTGAGGAATATCGCAAGTCAATAACCGACCCTATAAATCAACAACTAAAAAGAATAAAAGAATTTTTTGACACTCCTATAAACAAATTAAAAAAAGCTGATAATATTATAGTTTCTGCGATGCAAAAATTCCAAGAAGAAGAAAGAAAAAGAATTGAAATCATAAATCGAAAATTATTAGAGGAACAGGAAAAACAAAAAAAGAAACTCGAGGAAAAGGCAAAAAAGCTTGAAGAAAAAGGTAAGTTAGAGCTTGCTCAAAAAATTAAAAAAGATATCCAGAATATTGTAGCTCCAGTAATTACGGTTGAAACAAAAGCAAAGGGAACCTATGAAGTAGAAATCTGGAAATTCCGAGTAGTTGATTTTGAAAAAATCCCTCGCGAATATTTGATTGTCAACGAAAAAATGTTAAATGAAATTGCAAGACAAACTAAAGGAACGAAAAACATTCCTGGAATAGAATTCTATTCCGAGAAATCAATACGCACGAGGTGATTTGAAAATGGAAGAACCCATAACAAATAAAGTTTATTGGTTATCGTTCACAAGGTATAAAACCGAAGGGGACGGTTTTATACCTTATAAAAAATTAAAAAAATTAGGTAGGACAAGACTTGAAATTATCACAGAGGCTACGAGGAAATGTTTATACAAAGAATGGGAAGAAGAATTCATTTCTTGTAATATAATGTTGAACTACGGATTACATCACATATCGGACGATGACCAAAAACGAATAAGCTTTATTGAAAAAAGATTAAATTGCATAAATCTTAATTCGGATATTTTATGTCCAAAGGAGGAAATATGAATTTAGATAAAATTATAACAAAATATAATATTTTACGCAAACAACATAATGAAAGGAGTAATAAATATGTCAGAAAGAGAATTAAAAATTTGGTGCGCAGTCAAATTTAAGAAACAAGCACCATTTATAATCGATTTTTTGATTGAAGTATCTTTGGGTGAAAAAATGATTGATAATAATTTATTAAAAAGAAATAATATTTTAAATTATCACAATTATTTTGACATTTTACATCTTCGGAATTTCCATCCATTTTTACAACTTTCAGGCGATAGAGTATTAAGGCAATTAAGGGAAGATGGATTGATTAAGTATGAATGCATTTCACAACACGAAGGAATTTATAAACTAAAATCTGACATTTTTGAATTACACAACGCAAAACAAATAATTGAACGAGGCGGATATTTTAAGGAAATTAAGCCACAATTAGATTTATGGGAGGGCTTATGTTTCGAAAAGTAGAAATAAAAAGAAATATTGGATTTTGCCAAACAACTGTAATCGGGAAATTAATAGGATATACAGAATATAATGGAGTTGTTCTGGCAATAGTGAAAGATAGAACAGGCAATTATATAATAAAACGACCGAACGAAATAAAATTTATTTAAAGGAGGTAATATGTCAAATTATTTAATTGATAAATTTTATGCTGTCAAAGATAAAAATAGCATAAAATTTAAAAATAAAATTAATGGTGAAAAAAATTATATCGAAGTTGAATATTATTTTGTGCATGACAATTACGAAGATATTAGACTTTATTTCACGGCCATTACTGCTTTTAAAAATGCACGTTTAATTTACATAGAAAAAGACCCACCAAAAAATCTTGATTATACAATCGAAGATGGTAAAATAATAGTTAACCCAATTGATGATTTTACAAAACAAATAATAAATTTTATTTTTGAAAATTGGGAGTCCCTATGAAAATATTAATAAAAAGAGAAAATAATAATTATGAGATAACATTGCAACACAATGCAATGGAAACAAAAATTATTTCGAAAGAAAGGCCATCGTTCCAAATGATAAAATATTTCATAAGGAGAATGTTGTTTTGAAATATTTCGAACATGAAAAAGGGGCATATAAAGATAATAAAATAAAATTTATTATAAGCAAATTTGGTGCGGTGGGTTATGCAGTTTGGTTTGTTACATTAGAACTATTAGCGGAGAAAGAAGATATGGGATATATTGAAATATATAATAAAAGTTTTAAACAGGAAATAAAAAGATTATTAAATCTATCTGATAATTTTTCAATCGATAAAATATTTTTTGAATTTGCAAGAATAGATTTAATAAACAAACAAATGTTCGAAAAAAATGTAATATTTATTCCAAACTTCATAACCCGTCATATGAAATATATGAAATTTGCATTCAAACAAAAAATTTTTGAACGTATGCAACAGCAATTAAAAATACTTTATGATATTGAATTACCAGAAGA
>JAKPCP010000026.1 GCA_029553225.1 bacterium
AAATATTCAAAAGATATTTTATCATCATTAATTGGATACTCTTTATCGTATTCCAGTAGGTATTTTAAGGTTTTGCTTTCTTTCTTTATATTGTAGCTTAAATCTTGATTTAGTCCATTGTTTTGATAATGTTTGTAAAAATCAGATTTATTTTCTTTGTATTGTTCATAATAAAGAAATAACGCTTTTAAAACATTTTCCAAAGCTTTTTGTTGATAGTCAAAAAGCGATTTTTCATTTGAAAATTCTTTAAAATCTACTCCAAGCCAATCGGCTGGAAGATTGTTTTGATTAAAGTTTTCTACTATGGTTTGAAGGTAGAATAACATAAATTTTATTTTAACTAATTTTTTCATCATTTGTAGAAATTAAGCTGAGAAATGAAGGTAACTTAACAATTGGTGCTGTAGCATTAATAATTTTAGTAAAAAAAACACCGTTTAAAAATTTTGCCCCAAATTGACTTTTTTCATACCAATTACTCCAAGGATCGTTTAAATAATAATATGTATTTACATTATATCCATTAATATCTCTAAATATTGGAAAATGATGTTCAGTTGCATATGCTGTGATTATCAGTTCCATATAATCTATTTCATTTTGTACAAATCTGATATTAATATCATCTAAAAAATTTTTCATATCTATTGGCTCGTTTTCTAAAGGAATACCTTTGTATTTTTTTATTTTTTCTTGTAATAAATTATACTCATTATCACCTAAAATTATATTAACAAATTTATTGTATCGATTTCCATTTATTATTTCACCATGTTTCATAAACGTAAAAACAAAAGCTGTTTTTTTACCAAATAAACTTTTATTTCTTTTACTCCATTGATCTTTTGGATGTCTGTTAGGTACTAAAGCAGGTAGTTTAATAAAATCTTTGAAATTTCCAGTCTCCCAATAAAAATTATTCTTAATATCAAATTCATAGTTATCATATAAAAAATCTTTTTTATCTATCATATAATAAGGAGTAATACATTTTGAATTATCAATAGGAATTTTTTTTTCTTTACAAAATGTAAAAAAAAGTTCTTCTGCTATTTTTCCTTTAAATATATTGTTTAGCCTTTCTGAAATTTCATTAAATCCATAATTCATTCTATTTATTGTAAACGGCAACGATAAAAAAGCATATTCAGCCGATTTTTTAATAATTTCATTTAATTTTTGTTTATCATTAACTTTAAAAAAAATAATTTCATTAATATTCATAATATGCCCTCCCACCAAATTAAAGGTTTAATTAATTTATAATCCAAATTTTTTGTATTCACGACACCACTGCCATCGGCAAAATACACTTCATTTTCTTTTATTTTCTTTATCCATTTGCCAGTTAAGTTCGATAATGTTTCCGCAATGTCGATATTTTCGTACAATTTAATCAAATCCACATTTACTTTTTTGTTTTCATAGTCAATTTCTAATGCTCGTAGCATTTTTTCGTCTTTTAAAAATACATATTGTTCATAAACTAATTTATTGCCTGCAATATACATATCGTGATTTTCGTAAACTGTATTGGCAAGTGTTTCTTCGTATTGTTCAAGTTCATAGTATTTGAAAAAGCCACCGCCTTGATATTCTTTTACTTCTTTTGATATTCCTGATTTATCATAAGCCAAAACTTTTTTCATTCTTGGCAAAACTACTGAATAAAAATGCTCACCCATCTCTACACCAATCCATTTTCTG
>JAKPCP010000049.1 GCA_029553225.1 bacterium
AGTTATCGCGAAAATAATAAAATAAAACATAGAACAATAGCAAATATTACTTCATGGCCAGAAAAATTACGTAATGATTTCGAAAAATTATTGAAGGGTGGAGAAGTAATAGATAACCACATAAGTTATAAACAGGGCAAATCTTATGGAGCAATAAAAGTAATTGATAAAATTTGTGATGAAATTGGAATAACCAATGCATTAAGTAGTGATAAATATAATAAAATAATAAAATTACTTCTGTCAGGAATAATATTATCGCCAAAAAAATCAAAAAATTATATTGCTAATAACTGGGCGAAGAATCAGGCAATAGAAGAAGTATTTAAAATAAAAAAATATTATAATGAAGATGATATATATAGAAGTCTTGATTGGCTAAGTAAGAATCAGTTAAAAATAGAAAAAACATTATGGGATAAAAAAGTAGATAAAGATAATACGAAACTATTTTTATATGATATAACATCAAGTTATGTAGAAGGCGAACAAATAGCATTAACCGAGTATGGCTATAATCGAGATGGCAAAAAAGGGAAAAAACAGATAGTAATAGGATTATTAACAGACATAAATGGAGAGCCTGTGAGTATAGAAGTATTTGAAGGAGCAACTCGTGACTTTAAGACAGTGAAAAAGCAGTTAGAAAAGATAGAAAAGAATTTTAAAATAAAAGATATTGTATTCATTGGCGATAGAGGGATGATAAAAGAAGAACAAATAAAAAATATAACAGAAGAAAGTTGGAGTTATATTACAGCAATAACAAAACCTCAAATTGAGAAACTAATAAAAAATAATATACTACAATTAGAATTATTCGATACAGATTTATGTGAAATAGAAAATGAAGGAAAACGCTATATATTACGAAAAAATCCATTTAGAGCAGAAGAAATCAAAAAAAATATAGAAGATAAAATAAAGTGTATTCAAAAAAAAATAAAAGATAAAAATGAATACTTATCAAAAGGCAAAAGGCGTTCTGCTGACATTGGGTTAAAAGAGATAAATGAAGTTGTTAAAAAACTCAAATTAAATAAAATAATAGATTTGAAAATAGTTAATAGAAAAATAGTATTAACAATTGACGAAGTCAAAAAAGAAGAAGAATTAAAATTAGCTGGTTGTTATGTTCTTCAAACAAATATAGATAAAGATAAATTAAAAAAAGAAACTGTTCATTCAAGGTATAAAGATTTAGCAAAAGTAGAAAGTAATTTTAAAGCATTAAAAACAGGTTTTTTAGAAATAAGACCTATTTATGTTAGAAATGAGTTCCATGTCAGAGGTCATATATTTGCTTGTATGCTCGCTTTAAAAATTATTAGATATGTTGAAAATAAACTTAAAGATTTAAAATTTCATACACAATATGTCTGGGAATCATTGAATAGAATTCAATACATTATAAAAACTTTTAAATCACAATCTTTTAAAATATTACCAACAGATTTAAGTTATGATAACACATTAATATTGAAAACTCTTGGTATTAAATTTCCGATTAAAATGTAGGCAAACTTCACAAATTCTAATCTTTTTATTTACCCTGTATTTATTATGCTTTGCAGATGTTTTTTGCGGTTTTTATTACTGGAAGTTCCGTT
>JAKPCP010000050.1 GCA_029553225.1 bacterium
GCGGGTATGTTAAAAAAATATATCCTATATTACCATAACGAAGATATGTATTCACATCTTCATTCGTAAAACCTAAAAATTTAAAATCGTCAGGGATTTTTTTTGTTTCGAATAATAAAAAATTCATAGCTTTTCGAAATAAACTAAAACGATAATACGGTTGATCTCCTGTTTGCGTTATAGATAAACAAAATATATTCGTATTTTTTAAAAAATTTATTAAAGCAAAAAAAATATTATCAAGATTTTTTACCTTAGAAGAAGCCTCACCACCTTGTCCTTTTTTAAAATAGAAATTTTTATAATCATCGTCGAGAATTAAAAAATATTTTAATCCTAACCTTTTTGCGATTTTAATTGACGCATTATATGCGAATGCTTGACTTCTTAAATCATTTGTGTTTGTCATTAAGTCGAAATCTCTTTCTTTTTTATAAATAATTAATTCTACGTTTTTATAATCTTTCACAACTTCTTTATATTTTTCGATATATTTATCTTCGTCGGAAATTTGTAAATAAATTTTACCGGTATAATTTAGTCGATGCAAAGTCTTTATCGTTGTAAAAGAAAGACGCTGATAAGAATGCACAAAAACGGCAAATTCATCACTTATCATCTGTCACATCTCCCCTTCAAGCATTTCTAATTGCTCAGTTAGTTCTATAAAGCCCCTCGATATCGCATCTTGGAAATCTATAATTACTAAAGCTAAATCTTTAAACACTTTTTTTACTTGCTCATCTTGTAAATTGCAATAATATTCTGCGATATTTTTAAAATTAAATTTGATAAATCTTGTCGATGCAAAATAAAGGAAATTATACAAATTACTGTCTTTAAAATCTTCTATTAATTTTAACTTCTCGTTAAATTCTGATAAATCACACAAATCCTTTATTTTCACGTTTAGCCCTTGCGGTTCGTAAACCGGTATTGCTGTCTTTTGCGTATAATTGCTAACGATAGAAATTTGTTTCAAGATCTTTTTTATATCAATTCCACAAATCGCTGTAAAATTGACAACATCTTGAGTAACAAAGTCTTTCAACTGCTCTTTATCCCAGTCCCCCGCCTGCGTATTAGCGATTAATGCTATTGCTTTTTTCTCTTTTTCCGTATACCCTACGACTTTTTTTATTAAAACTTTTTCAACCCCCATTTTTCTTAAAATGTCAACTCTCTGATTCCCCGACAAAACGACATTATTCTCATCAACAACTATTACTCCAAAATCCCCGAGTTTTTTTAATGATGCTTCAAGCGATTTTTTTGATTTTTTTGTAATTTTTCGTGGATTATCTTCTAAATTTTTTAATTTAGAAATTTCTATTTCTTCGACAAGAATTTGTTTTTTAACTATTTCATTATTCATATTTACATTAATAATAATTTTCTCAAAAAAAGTCAATCACTATTTTCACTTTTTTACTATGTTTAATTTTACCCATTGTATAATTAAACCCCCCCTTTTTTTTACTATACATTTTTTTCTCGAATAGCATAAATTTCGCAATGACACTTGAAGTGTCACAATGACACTTGTATTTTTTTCAAAGTGTCATAAAAAAAAAGTTGTAACTATATTATGTTTAATGAAGTTATATAATTTATTTGCTTTTAATGACACTTGTGACACCTTTTTTCTTATATATATATATATATATATATTTTATATTTTTTTATTTTATTTATATATATATTAAAATTTTTTTAATTTAATTAGAAATAAGTGTCACAAGTGTCACAAGTGGCATAACTGCATTATATATCGTATACTTACAAGTGACACTTGTATTTTTTTCAAGTGTCATAATGATACTTGAAAGTGTCATTAAATTTTAAGAGAAAAATAGAATAAAATTAGGTGTATGATTTTTTATACAATTTAAAGTAATACTTTAAGTGTTTAAACAGAAATATTTTGATTTTTTAATAAAGAAATATAAT
>JAKPCP010000057.1 GCA_029553225.1 bacterium
AAAAAAGATTATGAGAAAAGCAGAAGAAAAAATTTCAAACTTTAAAGAATTAATTACTATTGGAATTACCGGAAGTTTTGGAAAAACTTCAACAAAGGAATTTTTATCAACAATTTTATCTGAAAAATTTAATGTTTTAAAAACAAAAGAACATCAAAATTCTGAAATGGGTATATCCAATTGTATTTTGAATGAATTGAATTTAAACCATCAAGTTTTTATTGCTGAAATGGGTGCTTATAGAAAAGGGGGAATAAAAATGTTAGCCAATATTGTAAAACCAAAAATAGGAATTATAACAGGCGTAAATGAACAGCATTTAGCAACTTTTGGTTCGATTGAAAATTTGCTTTCAGCTGAAGGAGGTAAAGAATTAATAGAAAGTTTACCTTCAGATGGATTAGTTATTTTTAATGGAGATAATAAATACTTAAAAGATTTATATAAAGAAACATTTATTCTAAAAAGAATTTATAGCGTAAATAAATTAGATTTAGAAAAATCAGGAATAGAGCCAGATTTTTGGGCAGAAGACATAAAAGTAGAGAAAAGATTTATTCACTTTACAGTTAAAAATAAAAATAATGAGATCGAGCATTTTACAATAAATATTTTAGGCGCTCATAATGTTTCAAACATTTTAGCGGCAATAACTACTGCTTATGATTTTGGAATGAGCTTAAAAGAAATATCTCAGGCTTGTTTAAAAATCAAACCAGAGCAAGGATCGATTCATCTATTTGAAACAAAAAGCGGTTTAAATATTTTAGATTCATCTTATTCTGCAAATCCTGATGGTGTAATTGCTGATTTAAATTATTTAAGTATTTATCCAAGAAAAAAAATTATTATTATGCCTTGTTTAATTGAACTAGGAAAAGTTTCTAAAGAAATTCATCAGAAAATTGGAAGAAAAATAGGAGAAGTTTGCGATTTATCAATCATTACAACAAAAGATAGATATGAAGATATTAAAAAAGGAGCGATAGAGAGCGGTATGAAAGAAGAAAATATAATTTTTGATGAAAATACTGATACTATACTCAAGAGAATAAAGAATTTTGTTTCTGTAGGGGATGTTGTTTTAATAGAGGGAAGAGTATCTAAGGAACTTGTTGAGAGATTAAAAAGTTTGTAAATAAAATATGGGAACAGGATATTTTAAACCGATTTCAATTTCCCTTTCTCCAAATACTGAAAAAGATGATAATTTACTTGTTTTAAAAACTATTTTTTCTTTCGGAAAATGGAAAAAAGGAAAAGCGATAAAAAAATTAGAGAACGAATTTTGTAATTATTTTAATATAAAATATGCTATTTCTTTTAATAGCGGGAGATCTTCTCTTTTTGCTATTTTAAAATCATTAAATTTAGAGAAAAATGATGAAATTTTACTTCAAGCTTTTACTTGTAATGCAGTAGTTAATCCAATTTTATGGGCAGGTTTAAAACCTATATATGTAGATTGCAACAAAGATGATTTTAATATTAATACAAATGAGATTGAAAAGAAAATAACAAAAAAAACAAAAGCTTTAATTATTCAGCATACTTTTGGAATGCCAGCTGATATCTCAAAAATTTTAGAAATTTGCAAAAAAAATCATTTAATTTTAATTGAAGATTGCGCTCATTCTTTAGGAGCAGAATATAAAGAAGAAAAAGTTGGAACATTCGGTGATGTTTCTTTTTTTAGTTTTTCTCGGGATAAGATAATCTCTTCTATTTATGGCGGAATGGTGATTACAAATAACGAAAATTTAGCAAAAAAAATTAAAAAGTTTCAAGAAGAAATAAATTATCCTTCTTATTTTTGGATTTTTCAGCAACTTTTACATCCTTTGATTTTAAATTATATTATTTTACCAGTTTATAATTTTTTAGATTTAGGAAAAATACTTTTAGTTTTTTTACAAATTTCTCATGTTTTATCAAAAGCAATACACAAAAAAGAAAAAAAAGGAGAAAAACCAAATTATTTTCCTAAAAAAATGCCTAATGCTTTATCTATATTAGCATTGCATCAATTTAAAAAATTAGAAAAATTTAATAACCACAGAAAAGAAATAGCTGATTTTTATTATAAAAATATAAATGATAAGTTTGAGAAACCAAAAATTTTTCCAGAAAGAAAAAGTGTTTTTTTAAGATACACTTTAAAACATAAAGAAGCTTATAATATTATTTGGCAAGCGTGGCATAAAGAAAATATTTTATTGGGGGATTGGTATACTTCTGTTATTGCTCCTTATGATACAGATATTTCTAAAATGAAATATGTTTTGGGTAGTTGTCCTGTTGCTGAAAATCTATCAAAAATAACCTTTAATTTACCAACTCATATAAATATTTCTTTAAAAGAAGCGCAAAGAATAGTTGATTTTCTAAATAATTTTTAAAACAAAAAAGCCTAATTGACTAATTAGACTTTACAAAAAATAAAAAAGTCGGAACAGACTTTTTTAGGGTAGGTTTTTTAAAAATAGGTAGGTTTTTTTTAAGGTAGGATAGTATATCTATGGAAAGTGTTGAAAGTAAGGGATTTGGAATAGGCAATAGTGAAGTCTGTTCCGACATAATAAAAAGAACAATTTTTAAAATGGAGGCTGGATTTTAATTTAAGGAGAATAGTTAAGATACAATTATATTTGAAGCAGGTAGTTTTTCCAGCCTCCAATTTTAATCTAAATATATTTTAGTTTCTATTAAGAGAATAGCATTTTAAAAAAAATTTGTCAAGTATTTTATAAAAATTATTTAAAAATAAAAAATCCAGCAGAATGCTGGAAAATAAAAAAGTCGGAACAGAGTGGAAGCGGTAATAGCAATATTAGGGGAGCTATGGAGGGATCTATGGAGGTTAATACTCTGTTCCGACAATAGAAAATATTTTCATAAAAAGAAACTATTATCAGTATATCAAAATTAAAAATTTTTGTCAAGTTTATTCAATAGGCAATTCAATATAGAAAGTAGAACCTTTGCCTTTTCCTTCTGATTCAGCCCAGATTTTACCTTTATGTCCTTCAATAATTTTTGAAGAAACAAATAAGCCAATGCCTCTTCCTAAGGCATAACTCTTCTTAGCATCTCTGCCTCTTTCAAATATCTGATTAAACAAGTTAGGCAACCTTTCTTTCTCAATACCAATACCAGTATCTTTAATACAAATCAAAACTTTATTATCCAAAACATCAACCTTAATACAAACTCCTCCTTTATTAGTATACTTAATAGCATTATCAGTTAAATTAAACAAAGCAACTTTCAGTTTCTCAGGGTCTGCCTTAATCTTTGGCAAATTATCTTTAGGTAATTCAATATTAAAATAAATGTCTTTTTGAATGGCTTCGTATTTCAATTCTTCATAAACCTCATTTAATATTTCTTTCAAATCAACATTATCCTGAAGATAAACTATTTCCTTACCCAATTGAAACTGAGACACATCAAGCAATTCATTAACAATTTTAATCAACCTAAAAACAGATAATTGAAACTTGTCCAAAGCTTCTTTTAATTCTTTTGGCACCTTTCCATAACTCCCCTCAAAAATCAAATCCAAATATCCTCTCATAACCGTTAAAGGAGT
>JAKPCP010000004.1 GCA_029553225.1 bacterium
TTTATTTGAGAAAATTAGAAATTAACGCTTACGCACAAATAAATAGAAAATTTCTAAATATAATTTGGTGCCCGGGGTGGGACTCGAACCCACAAGCTTTGGAAAGCCAAGGATTTTAAGTCCTTTGCGTATGCCAATTCCGCCACCCGGGCAAAATTTTAAATTTTCAAATTCCTTCTGAGGCCATGGTCGGAATTGCACCGACGTATAGAGGTTTTGCAGACCTCTGCCTTGCTACTTGGCTACATGGCCTTTTATTTATTTTAATTATTTTTTATTTTTTTTCAAATTTTCGTCTTTTATTTCTTTTAAAATTCTTTCAACCTCTCCTGCTTTTTCTGTTTCTTTTTCCTCTTTAAAAATTATTTTTGGCACTGGCCTCATTCTTAATGCTTTGTTTATTTTTTGCTGAATATGATAAATTTCTTTATTTAAAAAATCAAATATTTCTTTCTTCGCTTTCTTAGGTATTACAGAAATATAAACCTTTGATTCAATTAAATTAGAAGATGTCTCCACTCTTGTAATAGTTATAAAAACTTCAGGAGAAAAATCAAATTCTTTTAAAAATATTTTATTTAATTCTTTTTTTAAAAGAGCATTTATTTTCTCAACTCGAAAAGAAGACATAAAAAAATAATTTATTTTATAACTCTTTTTTATTTTTCTCTTCAATATAAACCTCTAAAATATCTCCTATTTCTATTTTAATGTTTCCTTCAAAAAGCATTCCGCATTCATAACCTTTTAAAACCTCATCTGTATCTTTTTTGTCTTTTTGAAGTTTAATTATTTTTCCTTCGCCAATTTTTTCTTCATTTCTAAAAACAGTTATCATTGCCCCTCTTTTAACTTTTCCATCAATAACTTTTCCACCAATAATTTGACGATTTTTTTCTGTTTTAAAAATCGCTAATATTTTTACTTTCCCTAAAATAACTTTTGTTATTTCTGGTTCAATTAATTTTTCTAAAGAATCTCTTACTGATTGAACTAATTCATATATTATATCAAAATTTCTTATTCTTATTTTTTCTCTTAAGGCTAAGTTTTTTACAATAGAATTTATTTTTACTCTAAAACCTATAATTATAGCATCTGATGTTTTTGCTAATTTTATATCAGATTCATTTATATCTCCTACCTCTTGTTTAATTATATTTAAAATAACTTTTTCTTGAGGAATCGATTCTAATGATTTTTTTATTGCCTCTAAAGAACCAAAAACATCTGCTTTTAAAATTAAATTTAATACTTTTTTTTCTTCAATATTCTCTATTTTTTTGGGGTTATTTTTAATCTCTTCTTTTTTTATATTTTCTTTTGCTTTTTCAATTGTTTCAAAAGTTTTAAAAATTTCTCCCACTATAGGCACACTCTCAAAACCAATAACTATTGCCGGCATAGAAGGTAAACATTTTTCAATTATTTTCCCTTGAAAATCTTTTAAAATCTTCACTTTTCCAAAAGCTGATTGAGTTGCTATAATGTCTCCTTTTTTTAAAATTCCTTTTTGTAAAATTATAGTTGCTGTTGGGCCTGTTAAAGAATCTAGATATGATTCAATTATTACTCCTTCTGCAATAGAAGAAATATCAGCTTCAAGATTCTCCATTTCAGCCATAAGCAAAATCATTTCCAATAAATCATTTATTCCCTTTTTTGTTTTTGCAGAAACATTTACAGAAGGAATTTTTCCGCCTAACGATTCTACAACAATATCATACTTCATTAATTCTCTTTTTACTCTTTCTGGATCTGCTTCTGGTTTATCAATTTTATTAATAGCAACTATTAAAGGTAAATTGATTGATTTTATATGATTTATTGCCTCAATAGTTTGAGGTTTTACTCCTTCATCAGCAGCAACTACTAAAATAGCAATATCAGCCACATTTACTCCCCGCGCTCTTATAGCAGAAAAAGCCTCATGTCCAGGCGTATCAATGAATGTTATTTTTTTATTTTGATGCTCAATCTCATAAGCGCCAATATGCTGAGTAATTCCTCCTGATTCTCTTGAAGTAATTTTTAAATCTTTAATTGCTTCTAAAATTGATGATTTTCCGTGGTCAACATGACCTAAAACAACTACTACTGGCGGCCTTATAAATTTTTCTTTTTGTTCTTGTTCCATAAACACTAATATATATTATAAATATTAAAACTTTATTTTTCATTTATTGCTTTTTCAATAGCTTCTTTTTCCTCTTCTGATAAAGTATATTCTGATTTGCCGTCCTTAATAGGTTTAGCATAAACTCTATTTTCATCACGAGCATAAATACTTGTAATTACCACTCCATCGTTTTTTTCATTAAGTAAAGCAATTGTAAAACTCTGATTACTCCCGATACTCTCAAAAGGATTAAATCTTAATATCCCTATTTTTTTAAAACAATATTTATTATTTTCTTTTAAATCCTTTAACTCATTATCAATACTTTCAACTTTTTGTTCTATTTTTTTAATATAATTTAAAATCTCTTGTGCGTTTTCTAATTTTTTATTTTCTTTTGAAAATTTAAACATATTATTAAAAATTTTAAGAATTAAAATATATTATACATTATTTTTAAAAAAATAAAAGCTTTAAAATAAAAAAGGTTGTTTATCTAAGTTATTAGATAAACAACCCATTAAAATTAAAATATAAACCCAGTTGCTAAACCTGATTGCAAAAAATCTGATTCTACTGATGGAGAATGAATGCCAATGATTATTTTTCCTTCACTGTAAGATAAAGAAAGAGTTCCTAAAAAAAATCCTTCCTTATCATATACTTCATCAGAAGTATCAATTCGTAAATCATTATATCTACTCAACCTTTCTGGATGAGTAATTAACATACATAAAACCTCAAAAAGCCCTAAAGCAAATTCATCGTGGTCTATTTTTAAAAGCTTAAAAGACCCTAACAAATTTCTGGCTTTTCCGTAAATTCCAAACTGCGCCGGAACTATCAAAATAGAATCATCTATTTCTTGTTTTTGTCTTTTTGCTAAAAAATCTAAACTTTTTTCTGTATGTTTATTTCTAACAATACGATATTTTCCTTTTTTAAAGATAAACGGAATTTTAAGATTTTCATAGCAAATACCTAACATTTTCATAATTACATCCGTGTAAGAATTAACGTTATAATCAATAAAATTTCTCCATCTTAAAAGAAGAAAATATCCCTCTACAAAAGGAGATATTTTATCTTTTAAAGGTAAACCAGCAGAAAATTTTATAAGCGTATAATAAGAATATCCTAAAAAACACGGTTCAAAAATATTAAATAAAATATTTAATTGGCTCTTAATTTTTTTGATTTTCTTTGGATTATAATTCTGATAACCATAATCCTCTTTTAAAAAATCAAAAGATAACTGATTTTTACTATCTGAGCACCTTTCTAATTTTTCTAAAAATTCATCTAATGCAGTCTTACGATCTAAATACTCATCTAATTGATTATTCATAAAAAAACTCCTTATGTTTGGGTTTTAATTAATTTAAAGAACAATTATATTTTAATTTATAAAATATAATTAAAATGTCAAGATAGTTTTCAAAAGTTAAAATATTTTTAAATTAATTCTTTTAAATTTTTTGCTTGTTCTAGTTTATATGGGCCGATTGCTATTCTTTTAATCTCTTTTGCGGTTGCTCCTACTTTTAATTTTTCTCCAATATCATTAATAAAACTTCTAACATAAAAGCCTGAAGAAACTTTTAAAACTAACTTAAAATAAGGATATTTAAAGGATAAAATACTTAAAGAATAAATTTTTACTTTTTGAGGTGATAATTTTACCTGTTTCCCTTCTCTTGATAATTTATATGCTTGTTTTCCTTTAATTTTTTTAGCTGAAAAAACAGGTGGAATTTGTTCAATTTCTCCTTTAAAATTTTTTAAAACTTCTTTAAGTTGTTTTTTTGAAATCTTATCTTTATTTTTTGCTAAAACTTTTCCCTCTAAATCAAAAGTATCGGTTTTAATACCTAAAATCCCTTCCACTTCATATACTTTTGGAAAATTTAAAAAAGAAGAAAATTGTTTTGTTTTATCTCCGGTAAGTATTATTAATAAACCAGTTGCCAAAGGATCCAATGTTCCTGTATGTCCAGCTTTAACATTAAATTTTTTTTTAATAATATCAACTACTTTTGCTGACGTTATTCCCTTGGGTTTATTAACTAAAATTATCTCGTTTTCCACTTTAAAATCTATTTGCCTTCTAAGTATTTTTGAATTTGAATATGGGGAGCAATCTTTTTTATTTTTTCAATTATTTTTTCTTTTTCTTCTTTTGTTTTAGCTAAAAAATATTTTTCTTTTAAACGTCTTAATTTCTCTTTTGCTTTTTGTTTTTTCTCTATCTGAAATTTTCTTTTTTTATCAGAAATCTTACTCATAAAATTACTAAAATTATTTTTTAGAATTGCTTTTTGTTTTTAATTTTTTAGAAATCTCTGGCCAACGATTTTTTAATTCATCAACGATCTCTTTTAAATCTTCTTCTTTTATCTTTTTCGCTTTTTTATAAAAATCAGAAACTTCGTCAATTATTTCACTATATTTTTCCTTAGTTATCTCAGTAAGTTTTTCTGTTTTTTTAATCACTTCTTGGGCAAATTTATTTTTATCAATTTTATTTTTTATCTCTTTTCTTGTTTCTTCGCCTTTTTTAGGCGCAAATAAAATCCCTCCGATAATACCCGCAATAGCCCCCAAAGCAAAGCCTGCTACTATTTTTTTTCCTGATTTTTTAATTTTTTTAATCTCTTCTGTCATTTTAGTTTTTAATTTGTTTTATTATTGACCTTTTTACTTTTTTCTTTAATAGAAAAAACTTTATTCATAGTTTTTCCTATAAAACTTATTAAAGGATCAAAAGCGCTTAATAAACTTTCTATTTTTTTATTAAAGGAAAAACTTACTTCTTTTAAATTTAAGCTTATTTTATGAAAATTTCTTAAAATTTTTATCAGATAAAAACCGACAATACAAAAAAGAATAATCGCTATGCATAAAAAGATAGAAGATAAAATATAAAAAATATTTTGTATCATAATTTATCTAATAATTTATTCTATTTCGTAGGTAATATTTACTGTCATCTCTATTTTATTTTCTCCTGTTTGAATTTGAAGAGCACTTGGCATTGCTAAAGATGCTTCTTGATAAAAATTCTTTGTATACATTTGTGGCATAATATTGTTTTCATTAAACCCAACTATTCTTTTTAGGGAAACTCCTAAACTTGAAGCAATTGCTTGAGCTTCTTTTTTAGCCTCAATTATTGCTTGTTCCCTGGCTTGTTTTATTAATTCTTTTTGGTCATCTATTGTAAATTGTAAATCTCCAACATTATTTGCACCGGCTTTTGTAGCGCCTTCAATAATTGTTCCAATTTTTTCCATATCTCTTATTTTCACCTGCAAAGACTGAGACACTTCATAACCAACAAGCACTCTTTTCCCTTCTGGATAAATATCACTTTTTTCATACCATTCATAACGAGGAGAAATATTAAAATTGATTGTTTTTAAATCTTTATCTTCTATTCCTTGTTCTTTTAAAAAAGAAATAACAGAATTCATTTTCTTTGTATTATTCTGCAATGCTTCATTTACGGTTTTTGCTTCAGTAATCACAGAAAAAGTTGTTAAAGATATGTCTGGTTTAACATATATTTCTCCTTTTCCAGAAACAGTAATAGTGTTTTTTGTTTCAATTTCTTGTCCAATATATTTTCCTTCTTTAATTTTATTAAAAATATTAACAGAATTTAAAATAATTAAAACAATTAAAAATATTTCTAAAATAATTAAAAAAGATGAAATTAATTTTTTATTTTTTTCTTTAAAGTCGCTAAAATTTTGATTATCCATAATCTTTTATTTTTATTTAATTTTTAATATTAATATTTTTTATTCTTTTTTTTGTGTTTCGTTTTCTTCTTCTTTTACTTCTTCGCTTTCTTCTTTTTCAATTTCCATTGTCCAACCTATCAACAAAATAATTAATCCGATAAAAAGAATAATTATTCCCAAAGCCCCTAAAAATAATTGGACAAATAATGGCCACCACCAAACAATTAATCCATACAAACCAAAAATTATTAAAGCTACACCCAATATAATTAAACAAATTTTTTTAAACATAGTTTTAGAATTATTATTTAATTAATACTTTATTAATTTTATCATTTTAGTCTTCTTTGTCAATTTTAAAAATAAAAAACAAAATGCCTTTTAAAAGGCATTTTGTTTTTTAAATTTTTATTATCCCGCTTTTTTAACCTGTACTTTTTTCTTTTGCTCAGACGGCTGTTTTTTTAAAGTGATAATTATTGTTCCATTTTTTGCTTCTGCTTCTACAGAATCCGGATCAATTTTTGAAGGTAAAATAAATTCTCTAGAAAATTCTCCAAATTGACGCTCTACTCTATAATAATTTTCTCCTTTTTCTTCTTCAGATCTTTCACTAGAACCAGAAATTGATAAAGAATCTTCTGTAACCTCAATATTCACATTTTCCGGATCAACTCCTGGAATGTCTGCTCTCACTTTTACTTCATTTTCTGTTTCAGAAATATCTACTTTTGGATACATAATTGAAAGTGCTCTTTCATTTGAACTAAACGGCCACCAAAAACTTTCATCAAAAAGCTTTTCCATCGCATCTCTTAAAGATAAAATACCATTAAATGGATCTCTTACTGCCGGAAAATCAGTATTATTTCTTCTATCTCTGTCTTTTTTTGTAATTTTCATAATTTTATTTATTACTAAATTATCTTTTCACTTTCTTATCTTTTAAGATAATGAAAAGATATTTTAGTAATTTGCTTTATATTCGACCTTTAAAGAAAAAAGAGCGCAAAGTAACAGCTCACGAGTTAGCATCAGATACAGAACGTATGAACATAATTCTTTTGTAAGCCAACCCACTTTGCGCTCTTAAAAGAATTTCCTTGTTCATAAGCTCTGTATTTTATTTATTTTTTACAAGCGACCGACCGCATCGCTTATTTTTCCTTTTCTACTTTTTATAACACTTAAAAGAAAAAAAGGTGTCAGAGTATTTTTTTAAAAAATTTTGGTTTTGTATATTTTTTTTGATAATCTTTAAAACTAGTAATATATTTAAAATAAGGATGATTTATAAGTTTTTTTCTTGTTCTTGAAAGAATTAATTTTACTGCATTTTCGCTTTTATCCACAATTTTGGCAATTTCTTTTATTGGAAGATCTTCTTTATATTTTAAAAAAAATATATCTTTTTCTGGTTGAGGCAATTCTTGAATTGCTTTCCATAAAAGTTTAAGATTTTCTTTTTTGTCTATTTCTTCTTCTGGAATTATAATATTAGGGATATTATCAACTGATTCTAGCGGTATAATTTTATTTTTCCTGTAATAATTTACTAAAAGATTATGAGCAATAGTTAAAAGATAGGAATAATAAGAATGAGTACGTAAGTTAAATTTATCTAAATCTTTATATGCCCTTATAAAGGTTTCTTGCATTAAATCCTCAGCAATATCCTTTTGGTGTCCTACGCGAAACCAAAAGTAATTAAAAATTTTCTGAGAATATTTTTTATAAATATCTTCAAATTTTTTATGATCTTTCTTTGCTTCTTCAATTAAATAAATATCTTCTTTATCCATTTTTAAAAAATTAAAACACTAAACTATTCCGATAAAATAATAAATTCCTAAGAAAAACATTATTATTGAAGCAATTAAATTTAAAATCGTTGTAAATTTAGGAGAAACAACTAAAATTTTCATTGAAAAAACAGAAATCAAAAAAACAATAATCTCATCTAATAAATAAAATAAAAGATAAATTAAAATACAAATAAAAACTACAAAGAAAGAAACATTAGATTCAGTTAAAATGGAGGCAAATAAAACAGGTAAAGCAGCAGAACAAGGAAATTCAATTATAGTTACGATTGCGGCAAAAACTAAAACGGACAAAATCAATATCAAAATACCATTCTTTTCTTTAAATATATTTTGGAGTTTTTTTGAAAATTTCTCAGAAATTCCGCCAAAGCTGCAAATCGTTTTATTTTCCCTAGCTTTTAAAAATTCTCTAAAAAAATAAACACCTCCCAACATTGCTAAAATCCCAACCACTATTTCCATCTCCCTTAAATAAAGAGAAAGATAAGAAAAAACCTGATGCCATAAAAATATTAAAGCACCATAAACAAGACTTGTAACTAAAAGATAGGTTCCACCTAGAATTAAAACCCTTTTTCTATTTCCATTTAAACCAAACACTAACCCTAAAATTAAAACTAAAGCCCCCAAAGAACAAACATTAAAGCCGTCAAAAAAACCTAAAATTACCGCCAGAAGCGGTAAAGAAAAATTATAAGGATTAATTTCTCCCAAAAAAGGAACTTTAATTTTTTCATTTAATTTATTATTTTCCTGAGATTCTTCTTTTAAAAGATTTTTATTTTGAGATAAGTTTAAAACATAATCCTCAATTTCTTTTTCTATATCATCATTAAATCCTAAAAAATATTTTTCACCAATGAAAGTCATCGGGACAAACCCATAAATATTTGAAGGCACTTTATAGTTTTTATAAAATTTTGTTAAAAGATCAGTATTTTCTTTATTTGAAAGCGAAAACTCTTTAATTTCAACTTCTGGATATTTTTGTTTTAACTCTTCTAAAAATGGTTTTTCGGCAGCGCAATGAGGACAAGTTGGACTATAAAAAAAATTTATCTCGATTTTTTTTTGAGCAAATACAAAATTAGAAAATCCTAATAATAAAAATAAAAAAAATAAAATAAAAAAATATTTTCTTGTATTTTTCATAAATTTCTATAATTTTCTATTTTATAATTTTTATTATTTTTTTTCAATTTTTATAAAAAAAGAGGCTTAAAAACCTCTTTTTTCTCTTTGCTTTCTATTTTTTAAAATCATAATCCGCTTAAATCATTTTCTATTTCTTTTGCTTCTTTATCAATATCAGATAAATCTGTTTCGTTTAAATCTTTTTCAATTGCTTCTATTTCATCGGAAACACGAACATTTTTAAGATCAATTGTTTTAGGATCTTCATATGAAGGCAAAGAAACACCTTCTTCTGTAAGTATTTTTTCCTCTTCTTCTGTTAGAGGAATAGGTTTTAATTCTTCTTCTAAGAAAATCGTTTCCTTTTCTTCCACCTCATTCAATAATTTAGTTTTCGGCCTAATTACAAAAAAAGTAAAAGCAATTAAAATAATAATTATTATAATAGCGATTGTTATAATTAAAGTTTTTTTATTCATAAAATTTATTTTTCAGGCTGATTATTTGTTTTTTCTAAAAGATTTTTCATTAGAGAAATAATTTCTTTTAATTTTGAATTAAGAGATTCGTTTTCTTTTTTTATTTCTTCAGCGATTTGACGAGATTGTTTGCTTATTTCTTCAAGGTTCTTGCCTTCTAATAGCGAGCTATATTTTTCTTTCATTTCTTCTAATTTTAATTCATTTAAAGTGTTTATATTTTTTGCCTCTTCTATTAAAGGAATAATTTCTGAAATATCAATCCCTTGTTTTTCCATTTTTTGAACCCTTGATTCAATTCTATCAATAATGTTTTTAAAGCGATAAGTTACTGCTCTATATCTATTTATCATTTTTAACCCTTTTCCATAAGCTGCTGAAACCTTAGTTCTTGTTTTTAAATCTGAAATATTAAATTTAAGATTTTGCCGAAGCTCTTTCTCCTTTTCAAGATTTTCTTGGCGAAGATTTTTTATCTCTTTTTGAACTTGTTCTCTTTTTTCCTTTAATTCTCTTTTTATTTCCTCTTTTTGCTCTGGGGCTATATTTTTAAACTTTAATCCATCTAAAGAAGTTTGCAACAAATTTTTATTTTTTTTAATTAAAAAGCTTGTATTTTGCCAATCTTCTCTGATATTTTGAATTTCTTGTTTTGTTTCTCGATTTTCTTCTTTAATTTCCTGATTTATTTCTTCTTTTTTTTCTTTAATTTCTTGTCCTAAATTTATTTCTCTTGTATTTTCGTTTTGATCTAAATTAATACTATCTGAATTTTCTTGCGCGTAAACAGAAAATGCCAAAAATAGAGATAGAAAAGAAAGAAAACTTATTTTTATTAATTTGTTTTTCATATTTTTTTATTTTAAAATTATAAAATTTGTTTTATCTATTAAAATTATAATAAATTAATACTCATCTGTCGAGAAAAACCTTAAAAAAGGCAAGAAAAAAGGTTTGGTTTTGATATTAGGGTTAAACCTTTGATAATCTTGTTTTGGATTTTATAGGTTATAGGCTTATACAAATCATTGATAAATTAACTTAATGTATTATTATAAAATATAACGCTCTTTAAAATTTAATAGAGCAGAAAGGAGTGTAATTATGAAAGAAGTAATTATTAGTCCCCATAACCTAAAACGAACTTTCATTTGTTGTAATAATCCAAAATCTTCTAGCTATAATAAAAAAAGAAGAACATACCGATGGCTTAACAAAATATATAAAGCCAAAAGAGAGGATGAAATTCCTCCGGTTATTGCTGTATATGACCCAGAAACAGAAGATTTTTTAATTTATGACGGAAACATAAGGACATCTTATGCGTTATTAAAGGGATATAAATTAAAAGCAAAGATTATTTATAATCAACAAGATTTAGATGAATATTTAAAAAATAATTCCTATCTTTGGTGGGGCATAGATAATCTTAAAGAGCTTTTAGAATTTATGAGAATATATGCTCAATATCCAGAAGAATGGCAAAAAATGCCATTAGAATTTCAGGTAAAAGTTATAAAAAAATACCGAGAGTGGAACGAAAAAAAGTGGATTGGAATATATGATGATGAAGATTATAGCAATTTTCCATCTTTTTAAAATTTTATGCCTGCGGAAACTATTTTTCCGCAGGCTTTTTCAGATAATCTTAAATTTTCTTTTAAGATTATAAATTCTTTCTGATGATTCAAAAATTCTTTTTTCAGAGATCTGACCATTCTTTACCGCATCATAAATAATATCTGTAACTTTATAACCTAAATCTTTATCATAATTATTAGAACTATTATTAGAAAAAAGCAAAATATCGTTTCCAGCATTAATTGCCTTAATAATAGATTCCTCAAACCCATAATTTTTGCTTATTGCTCCCATTTGCATATCATCAGAAATTATCACGCCAGAAAAACCAATTTTTTTTCTTAAAATGTCTTCTAAAAAAATACTAGAAAGAGTAGAAGGATAATTTTTGTCTATTTTTTTATTAAAAATATGAGCAGTCATTACTGCTTCAAGTAAATTATTTTCATTAAGCTTCTGATAGGGAATAATTTCTTCTTCTTTATATGTTTCTGTTACATCGACAATTCCCAAGTGGCTGTCATTTTTTGAACTTCCGTGACCAGGAAAATGTTTTACAACACTAATAATATTATTTTCTTTCAAAGATTCAATAAACACTTTTGCCTGTATAAAAACTATATCCGGATTAGAAGAAAAAGAACGATTTAACGCGCCAATAATAGGATTTTTAGCATTAATATTTAAATCAACAACTGGCGCAAAATTCATATTAAATCCTAATTCTCTAAGTTCTTTTGCTAATTTTAGATACTCTTTTTTTGTAATTTCATAATTATTTAATTCTCCCAATTCTTTTGGTGAAGCAATATCTAAAAAACCATATTCTGGTTTTAAGCGATTTACTTTTCCCCCTTCAGCGTCAACAGCAATAAACAAAGGAACAGAAGAGTATTTTTTTAAATCAGAAATTAATTTTTTTGTTTGCTCGTAATTTAAAATATTTCGAGGAAAACTTTTTGAAGGTACATCAAAATCAAATAAAACAACTCCGCCTATTTTTGCATTATTTATTATTTTTATAATATCAGAATTTTCTGAAACCTCTGTTCCCCTAAACCCTATCATTACCATTTGTCCAATTCTTTCTTTTAACTCCTCGTCAGACAACCTATTAAAATTTTCTTCGCTTTTTGCTTCTGTTTTATTTTTTTTCTGATTATTAGAAAAAATCTCTCTTCCCCAGAAACCAAAACCGCAAACCAAAATAAACAATATTAAA
>JAKPCP010000013.1 GCA_029553225.1 bacterium
CAGTTTTAAAATACGAACCAAAAAGCGCTTTATTTGGAGGAGAAGATGGATTGTATTTTATTAAAAAATTTTTAAAAGAAGCTAAATTTCATTTAGAAAACAATGGAAAAATTTATATGGAATTTGATTCTTTTCAAAAAAGAGAAATAGAGAAAATCATTAGAAAAAATAATTTTAATAATTGTCAATTTTTTAAAGATCAATATAAAAAATGGCGTTATTGTTTAATTTATTGAATAAAATATAAATACTTGATATAATTAAAAATGATACTATAATAATAGTTAATAATAATTAAATTAATAAAATTTAAAACTTAAAAATAAAAAATAAATTAAATAATTTTAATATTATGAAAAACAAAAGAATTTTTATTTTTACATTTGTAATCTCTCTTTTTTTTATAGGAATATTTTTAATTAATATTTCTTATGCTCAAAATAACTCCAATTTAAATCAAGGGCAAAATCAAAGTGAAGAAATTAAAAAATTAGAAAATTCAATAAAAACAATTGCTCAATTATTAGGAGATCTTCAGAAAATACCTTTAGAAAAATTAAAAGAATCTCCTCAGTTATTGGAAACTTTTAAACAAATAATTAGCCAAATTTCATCTTTATTGCAAACTGCACAACAAATTCAATTAAAAACTCAATCTGCTCAATTAAAAAACAATAAAGTTAATACTGAAATTAATTCTGAAATGCCTCTCGAAAGTATATCTCCTGAGAACACACTTCTCGAAAAAAATACACCCCCGGACACTGCTTATCCTGAAGATACTTATCCTCCTTATCTTTTTCCTGAAGATACTTATTCTGAAGATGAAGGTTATGAATCATATTGCAGCCAAATTAAATTTTGGTATCTTTATGAAAAAAATAATTATTGCAAAGAAAGAACTATTTGTGATTTTATAAATAATACTGATTATAGTGAAAAATATATTTTTGAAACAAAAGAAGAATGCGAAGCGAATTTAATTATTTCTCCTTCTCCCTCCCCCTCTCCTTCTCCTTCTCCTTCTCCTTCTCCCTCTCCCTCTCCTTCTCCTTCTCCTTCTCCTTCTCCCTCTCCCTCTCCTTCTATCTCAAATGTTAAAATTACAGATTTAAATAATAATCCTTTAACAGATGCAGATGGAGATGAAATTAAGGAATGGGGACCAGGTAATTATAATGCAAGAAAGATAAGTTGGATTTCTAATGGAATTGATTATGTGGTAATTTATTATTGTATTGAAAATGGTAGTTGTCACGAACTTTACGATGCTAATTATCATACTTCCTTTAAACTTAATAAATTTAAGACGGTTGACGGAAAAAATTCTATAATCGCTTATTTAATATCCGGATTGGTTGATACTAAAGGTAAGATTAGAATCCAAGCAGTAAATAATTCTTCTATATTTAGTGAATCAGAACAAATTGAAATTGATCCTTGTAAATTAGATTCAGCTAATCCAAACTTTAGTCTATCTATCTCTCCTTCTTCTGAATTAACAGGAAAACCAGGGGATACTTTAAAATATACATTAATAATTAAAAATACAGATACAAATAATGGTTTAATAAAATGCATGATGTCTTCTTTTGACTTTGAGTTTTATACTACTTCTAATTTATTATTACCGACGAGCATAGAACAAGTTGAAATTGTGGCAAATTCCCAAGAAAAAGTTAATTTTTCCGTAGTATTACCGGCAGATATTGGTGAATATCCCTTTACAGTTAAAGTAATAAAGAATAAAGATAGAACATATCATAAAGCTGAAAAATCATTAGATTTAAAAGCAATATCAAAAAGGTCTTCATCGCAATATCATCCTGCGGATGAAAATAAAAATTATAAAATTGAAAGTAGTGAACTTACAGCTTATAGCAGTTTATATGCAAAAAAAGAAGAAGATTCTTCTGGAGAAATTGTTACTGGCTTAAAACTTGGAGAAGCAATAAAAATTAGTCAGTGGGGGTGCTATCGTTATGACCCTGTAAATATAAATCCTGAAATAAATGATTACTTTTTTCCTTCTCCTTGTGAATCTTCGTCAGGTTCTTCCAGTAGACTATATTTAATAAAAGATCAATTGGCAGCAATTTCACAATCACTTTCAATTTTATCTCAAAAAATTAACGAAATTTTTGGAAGATAAACTATTAAGATAATAAAAAAACATCCTTGGTAAAACCAAGGATGTTTTTTTATCTCTTGTTTTAAATTTTTAAAAAAGGTAAAATATTAAAATAAATAATCTTTAAAAATTGAAAAAAGTTTTTTAAAATTATATTATAAAATTAGTAATAAAATGAAATCAAAACAAAAAAATAAAAAAATAAAATTTAGAAAAGAACAAAAGGAAGAAAAAACTGAAAAGGAATTTAAAAAAAAGATTGAAAAAAAAGAAAATGATATAAGCGTTCATCAAACAAAAATTAGAATC
>JAKPCP010000032.1 GCA_029553225.1 bacterium
TTCAAAGGTAAGAAAAAATAATTATCTTTAATTTTTTATTGAGGACATATCATTTTTTATAAGTCTTCATCATATTTTTATAATGGATGATATCATAGAATTAATCAAAAAACAAGGGTTTGTAAATATTCCTTTTGGTAGCCTTAATTTAGTTTATAATGAGGCTAAAGTGCATTATGACTCTATGCTCATTTATCCGCCATATTATTCTATTGATTTTATTGCCAATGAAGGATTAGATACTTCAGATTTTATTAGTCCTAAATATAATGAATGGGGATCATTTGTGAATATTGATAATAAAATTCAATATATTCCAGATGCCGAACTTATAGAAAAATTAAATGCTCCTTTTTATGGATTACAACCTGTACCTATAAAAATTTATAAATCTCTAAAAACTGAAACAAATAATTCTAAAGAAGAAAAAAATAAAGATTCTATCTTAGACAATACTGCTAATCATACAAAAGTAGAACAGAAAAATAATATAGAAAAAAGCCCTCAAGAAAAAAAAGAAAAGGTAAAAAAACAAAAAAACATTACTTCGCCACCAAAAGAAAAAATTAAAAAAGAGAAGACTCCTAAAGCAAAAAAAGTCAAGGCAAAAGAACAGTCAAGCTCTACAGCTGAAAATCCTATTATTGAGGTAACTGCTAGCAAAAAGAAAAAAAATAAATTACCTATTTTTATTACTATATTTATTCTGATACTTGTAGCTGGCGGTACATATTATTATGAAAATTATATAAATATTTCTAATGAAAAATTTTTACCTTTAAATAATAAACTGGATTACAAAGAATTATCGATAGTATTGGAACAAAAGCTCTATCAACTGCCTCAATTTGATACGATGAGGTATTATTTAATAATTGCTAGTAAAACTACTATGAATTCTGCAAAAAAGGAAAGTGCACATTACAGTTCTTTTAGGTTCTCACCAGTAATTTTATATGATAGTATTATAAAAAGATATAGAGTGGCTATAGATTCATTTGGCTCTCGAGACACTGTACTGATGAAGACTAAATTAGAAGAAGTAAGAGCAAAATACAA
>JAKPCP010000053.1 GCA_029553225.1 bacterium
TTTTTTATGTCAATGTTTTTAGTAATAAATTGTATTTACATTTGATTCTTTGATTTGTCTTAATTCAATGTTTTTATATGCTTCACAGATTTTTCTGAATGGACAACCATTTTTTAAATTTATTTTAGTTATATTTTCGAATGTTGTATTTTCAATATTTACTCCATCACAAGAAGGGGAATCTTTAAAGCAGACACTTCTTCCTAAAGACCAAAAAATTTGGTCGATCTTCTCAACTCCAACTTTTGAATCTATAGAAAGTTTTTTTACTGCATCACCAACAACTTCTCTTACTTTTAAGTCAAGAGTTTGAGGGATTCTTTTATTTTCTATCAATTTTTTCATCGTTTTGATATCTAAATCAACTAATCCCATTCTCAATGTAACTCTTTCAAGATGGTAATCAACAGGAGTCCATAAATTTTCAGGGTCATTGATTTTCCAAAATCCAACTTTTTTTGCAATATTTAAAAAAAGATAGGTCTTTTTGTTTAAAGGATCAGAGTATGCTTTAAATTTATGAAATAGTTTAAGCATATCCAACCCATTTTCTCTTTTTATATAACCTTCAGAAATTCTATTTACTTCAAAAATATCACTGTTAAAATCTCTCTTTAAAATGTAAGCACAGTTTCTTAGAAGTCCTGCTCTTTCATAATACCTATCTCCAGAACCATTTAATATTCTTTTTAAATCCTCTCCTTTTATTTTTTTCATTTTATTAACTGAAATGAAATCATTATCTCTTTTATATTCCTTTACAAAAGAGTTTAATAAATAATCCCAACCTTTATAGTAAATACCATCAATAACTCCTGAAAAATTTTGAGTTTGATGACAGATTGCATCAACATAAAAATAGAGGGTTAATTTATTTTTTGCATCCGAGATATCTATTGCCTTTTCAATTCCAGGAAGCATGTTTAATTGAAAATTAATATTTTTAATTAATTCAGATAGTTCACCAATTTTTTTATAATTAATTTTAAACATTCAACTTCTCCAATCTTTTTAAAAACAGGTCTCTTTTTATGTTAAGTAGACCATTTATTCCAAAATCTTCAATTACAAATGAAGAAAGGATGACTCCATATTTTAAAGAAAGATATGGATCATTATATAAAATATAAGAACTAACAAACGCACCAGCAAACGTTTCTCCTGCGCCTGTTACATCAACTACATCAACATTAATAGCATCGACTTTCAAAAAATTTTTATTTTCTATAAAAATTGCTCCATTTTTACCCAAAGTTATGATAACTTTTTTTCCTGTTTTAACAAAAAAATTTATAACATCATTAAAATTTTTCTCATTTGAAAGAGCAAAGGATTCTTCTTTATTCAAGAAAAAAAGATCACACATATTTAACATTTTTAAAACTGTATCTCTATCTTTTTTTATTCTTATTAGATATGTAC
>JAKPCP010000059.1 GCA_029553225.1 bacterium
CCTTCTAATTTTTTATATAAATTACTATAAGAATTTTCAATATTTGCTAAATCTGTTTGAAGAAGATTATTATAATATCCAAAACTTGCAGAAATTATACCGCCTATTGCATTAAATACACTACTAGTAATTTCACCGACCGCTGTAAAAATTATTTTCAATTTTTCTTTAAACTTTTCAGCATCCGATAAACTCGATTCTTCGATTTTCTCTAATTCTTTTACTAAATTAGCAGCGGCCTTACCTATCCCGGCACTCGCAATTGCTATTGTATTGTTTAAAGAATTAATTAATCCGTTCAAACCTGTATTTACACTTTCAAAAACGTTAGAAAAATTTAATCCTTCAAAAAATTTTTTAAAACTGTCAACATCATTTTTTGCTTTTTCTATAGTAACTTTTTGAGTGTTATAATAATTTTCTAATTCTTTAATTCCTTTTATCGATTCTAATTCTCTTAATCTATTTAATTTATCAAAATAATCTTGCTCATCTTTAAAATTTTTATCATTTAAATCTTTCTTTAAAATAACATATTCTTCATATTGTTTTAATAATTCTTGTGTAAATCGTAAATTATTTGTAAGTATTTCATTATTATTTTGTAAAATTTGATTATTCTGATTCTTAAGAATTTCTGTCGTTTGATTTTTAAAAACTTCAAAATTTTTTTTAGAGTTGCTTAAAGTTTTTTCTATATCTAAATTTTTATTTAAATCGCTAAAAGATTGCGATGCGGAATTTATTACATCTTTAAAACTATCGACCACCCCGCCCCCGTAGTTTTTCAAAGCATCGTAAGTCTTCTTTGCCGATTCTCCGACCTTGTCCCACTTTCCCATAAAGATATTAAATAGTAAATCCCCTGATTCCATTGCCACTTTTGCAAGATTTATAAAGTTCCTTATTAAATTACCAACCACACTTACCGCAACATTTATCGCAACCCCGACACTTAAAAATATAGTTTTTAGAATATTTAGAGAATTTATAGTGTTATCGCTATTCTCATTTAGATTAGAAAATGCAGTCTGAATTCTTTCTATTTCTTTTAATAATGTGTTTTTTAAAGAATTTGCAATAGTTATAAAAAT
>JAKPCP010000060.1 GCA_029553225.1 bacterium
ACGAATTGCGATTTTAGCACTTGATTCCGGCAAACCTAAACCATAATAATATCTTGCTCGACCTGTTTTCATTCTCGTAATAATTTGCCCCAAAGAATAAATAAAAGCCACTTCGTCCGCTTGTTTTATTTTCCCTTCGCCTTTTGTTTCAATCAAAAAATATCGGGCATAATTGTTATGTCTAACCCGAATATCAACGCCGTGATCCCGTAATTCGCCAACTTCTAGATTTCTGCCCCAATTATTCCGAAAAAGCCACTTGACTATTGATTGTTTTACAAATTTTTCACTTATCAATTTTTTCATAATAATTTTTACAAAGTTTCTTACTAATCATTTTCAAGCTATTTTATTGATTAATTAAATTTAAATTTTCTTCTCGTCTCTTCTTTAAACAAATAAACAAATAGTCCATCCGTAATTTTATTTTACTATAAATCTAATTCTTTCCATTGATTATCAAAATACATCCAGCGACCCTTGTAATTTTTTTCATCAATATTTTTAACAATTCCACCGAAAAGATTCTTACCTTTTTTATTTTCTTCTTTGATGTATCTTTGTAAGCCGCCTGATTTTGAAGTAAAATCGCTTAAATGAACACTATGTGGATCAAATAAACCTATTTTTCCATCTTTTAATTTCACGATAAAATCAACATAAAAAGGTTTCTTCTCACCATTGTTATACGGTACGGCAAAAAATGTTGCATCTCTATCTCCATTTTTGAACCACCATTCAACCTTTTCTGATTTTTCCAAAAAATCAATAAAAGCTGATTCTGATTTCCATTTTTCGTCGCTAAAAAACGGTTGCATAATTGATTTTTTCGTTTCAACTTTTTTATATTCATCGCTGTAAAATAAAATTTTCGGAATATTCCAATTCGGCACATCAACCATTTCACTTTTTCTCTTTTCAACTTCTTCTTTATATCTTTCTTTTGTTTTGTCTAAAACATTAACAAAGTGTTGAGAATTTTTATCGTTCAAGACTATTTGGATAATTTCTTCCCAAACATCACCATACCACATTTTTAATTCTTTTTCAAAAAATTTATAGATTGCTTCTTTAACTCTGCCAACAGATCTATCTTCAGGATAAAAAGGGGTTAAATTATTTCTTATAAAAAAATCAAATAATTTTTGCATATCAAAGCCACTTGCTTTTATTTCTTTATCGCCTACAATTCTTACTCCAGCTAAAGTATCAACATCTTCGGCTTTATAGTCCGAGATAATTTTTAGGTCAATTTTTTTCGCTTTAATATCAATCTGTTCCTTTAAATTGTATTCTTTTGCCTGTTTCAAAAATATTTCTATAAAAAGTGGCGACAATCTCGTTTTTTCGCGGTGTCTTTTCGGGTAGCACGAAAGTAAATTTAATTTAGGGTCAAAACTCCTCTTGCTCGTGTAAATAGTGATGTAATCTTTGGCAATATCTTCTTGTATTTCTATATTGTCCAAGTTAGTATAAACATATCCATAGTTCAAAATTTCATTCTCATAGTGACCCTTATCTGGCTCTGGCATTCGCATAATTCGGCCGACTGTTTGGATTGAAAAAATAGGACTGTGCCACTCTCTAAACAAAACTAAAATTTGCGCTCTCGGACAATCCCAGCCCAAAGCGATTGCCTGCTTAAAAAGCAGCACCTCAACTTCGCTGTCTTGCTTCTCAACGCCTTCTTTATTAATGTGTTCGCCTGATAGCCAAATGGCAAGTTTATTATTACCCTTTTCTATTGAGATTTTATATTTATTTTTCAAAATACTTTCCACCCGCTCCTTTATTCTATCTTCCAAACTTGTTTTTCTATCGGGTAATTGAATCAAAACCAAAGGATTAACATTAACTCTCTCTTTTTGAAATTCCTTTATTAATTCCTGTCTTTTTTTCATCGCCGCATCTATAACTAATTCTTCACTTCCGCCGCTCAGCTTTTGCGTTTTTATTTTTCCTTCCTTAATAAAATTTTCAAAATTATCATTTAAAATCACACCTTTTTTAATCATTCCTTCCCTCTTAACATCCTCTAACTGAACAAACACTTTTTCGTCTTCATCGGTAATAGTTGCTGGCGTTGCCGTAACCTCAATTGTTAATTTTGGTCCAATCATTTGAATTAAACCCTGCGAAATTTCACTAGTTGCGTGATGATGGGCTTCGTCGATAATTAAGATAATTTCGCGGCCTTCCTCCTTTGTTCTCTCTAACACTTTAGACAAGTTAAAATCCAGTTCGTTATCACGGATATAGATATTGTCCGCCCTATTAATGCTTTCCCAATTAAAAAACAAAATTTCATTCTCTCTAATTTTTCTATCATCTAAATCTTCAAAAAATGAACACTTTAAAACCCGAGTATTTTCAAAATAGCTTTCTAACTTATCTCGGCTTTGAATATAGAGTTGTCTCGGCGCCGTCCAAATAAAACCCAGCGATTGCCTAACTTCTTTATCATTAACTAGTCGTTTTAAAAATTCGGCCATCATTATTGTTTTTCCCGACCCTGTCGGCGACTTGAAAACCAATTTTTTACTACCAGAATAACCCAAGAGCCGTTTACTCTTGGCCAATAAATCATCAATTGCATTTTCTTGATAAATTTTTAGTTGCATGGTTATTTTATTTAATTTATATAAATCGAGCACTTTCTATAGCAGTGTTGTCATCACCCCATAGATCAACGAATTTAATATCAAAAGTGGCATTTCTAGGAATAAAATTTGAAGATGTTTTAAAATTTACCTTCCCGTCTTTATTGATAACTCTTTCTAATAAATCTCGTTTATCTAGATCAAATATAGGCTGTTTTCTAAATTCGTCTAATAAAGGTGGGGTAAAATTTTTGATGTTTGCCTCCAATATAATTCTCAATCTCTCGGTATATAATTTAGTTTTTTTCTCTAATACCTGTTTTATATATTCATCGTCAAGACTAAGAAGTAGTCCAATGCCAATTATCAAGGATTTCCTCACTAACGGAATATACTTTTTAATTTCCTCGACAAAATTATTATCTATTGGTCCTCCTCCGTGTAAAAGTTTACCCCTGGCTTTTCTTATTGATTTAAATAGTTCTGATTCAACACTTATTGTATCTACAAATAACTTTTTTATTCCAGCTAATGAAATTGAAGATATTTTGTTTCCGCACTTTTTACAATTTATTTTTCTATCCTCTTCATTTATTTGAAAAAAATCACATAACAATTCATTTATAGATTCGAGCCCGGTCCAAAACGCGACAAACTTATCAATAAATTTCTGTTCCAAATATCCCTTTCTTAACCAAGAAATAGCCCTTGCTATTCTTAAATCTTGATTTTCATTTTTATTAAAATTATTAAAGATTTTTTCAAAAATTTCTTTATTGATCAAACTAACATTTCTTTCCGGAAGAGTGATATAAAATACCTGTTTAAAAGGACGGTTTATCAATCCATCTGTAGCTTCATAGAGACTAATAAATAAAGGTGAGTTAGAGGCAGAAGAAGTTGAAAAATCTATTAAGTTCAATATATTTTCTACAAAAGTTTTTGCCTTTTCCTCTATTTTTTCTATTGGCATTTGGGGTTCTGCTTCTATATAACAATCAGCATGCAATCCTTGTTTCTGATCATATAAAATTACTTCATTGTTACCAAAATTAAATTTCCAACCCAAAATCTTATCTTCTTCTATGTCTTTACGACTACCTATAGAGTTTGGAGTTTCTATACAATATCTTACAAAATATTTTTTCATAATCTCTATTTAAAAATTCTCCTATAAACCTGCAAAATTGCTTCGGGGATAGGAGATAGTTTAACCTTTTGTTTTATATCATTAAATTCTTCGTCAAAAGTTTCATCACTTAAAGAAAAAACATAGACGCTGAATTTCCCTTTTATATCTTTAATTGCTTTTTTGAAAGTTGGAATTGCTAGTTGGTCCCAGATGATACCGGTGTAATGGCTTGCGTTTTTGAAAACTTTAAATCTTTCATTATCAATCACTTTTTCAAAAGTTCCTTCTTTAACACAAAGCATTTCGGTTGCTTGTTTGGTAAGTTTTATTTTGTTTTCATCTGTTGGCTCTGCGTCAACAAAATCAGTTTTGAAGTATTTTAAATTTCCGCCCAAACCCATAACTTTCTGGCCTTTCAAATTTTTATATCCTTCAATAACTTTTTTAATTCGCGGATAACAAACATCAGTACAAATATTATTTTCATTATTGGTACAAAGAATAAATTGGCGATTACCGCCATCCTCTTTATTAAGTTTTAAAACGGCATGTCCGGTCGTGCCAGAGCCGGCCATGAAATCTAGCACAATCGCGTTTTTATTATTTATTTTGGATAGTAAATACTTAATTAATCTAACTGGTTTTGGGTTGGGGAAAACATTCTTCTCTGTAGCAAAAATAGTTTTTAATTCTTTGGTTGCCTCCTCGGTCGTTCCAACCAAACTCGCCGATAAAAAATTGATGGGATTTTTTGTTCTTTCTTTTGTCAAAAAAATTTTCTCATTTAAAACTCCGCCACTACTAATGTAAATTAATTTATTCTTAAAAAGATGGTTTAATCTGTTTTGTGAAATAAACCACTTTTTAGTTAGTTTCTTCCCACCGGGCAGTATTAGTGTTTTTCTTGGATTTGGATTACTTTCACTCCATAGAGGTTTTGTTCTCCAAGGACCACGAGGATCATTATCCATATTCCTATAAACCTTTCCAATATAGTCCTCGCTTAACTTGTCTTTTACTAAATCTGTAATTCTTGATGTTCTAGAATACATAAGTATGTATTCTGTTGTACTAGAGAAACCATCCTCCTTTTTATTTGAAGGTCTAACTTTCTTTTGCCATATTATTGTAGTTTTCTGATGATTTTCTCCAAATAAATCAGGATAATCCATTAATAATTTTAACTGCGCTACTTCGTTATCATCGATCGAAATAAAAATTAAGCCCGTATCTTTTAATAGATTCTTTGCTAACTTCAATCTCTTTTCCATAAATGAAAGCCATTTTGAATGACGGTAGGCATCTTCTTTGTCAACATATCTATCATTAAAAATAAAATCCTTGTTGCCAGTGTTATACGGCGGATCAATATAAATAACATCAACTTTGCCAGCGTGAGTGTAATTTAAAACCGAAAGGGCATGATAATTATCGCCCTCAATCAATAAATTTACGGGCTTGTTTTTATCAGTTATTATTTCTTTGTTTTTAGCCTCTTTCAGCACTGGCAGTTTTTCTTTACACATCTCAGCTACTTTTTCAGACTTTTCTTCCCAAACAAGCCCATATTTTTTCCGTTTCTTCAATTCTTTTTTTAATCGCTCAATCTCGGCTTTCAATTCTTCAAATTCTGATTTTTTATTGTTCTTAGTCATAGTCTTAAATTATTCCTTTGTTTTTGAAATAAAGAATTTATATTTAACCACAATTATATGGTCAGCCATTCTATATTTTATTTGCCAACTCAATAACATTTTCGCCTTTTTTTCCGGAGTGTAAAAGTATAGCCAAGAGTTCGGAATTAGAAAGTTTTTCCGGGCCATATTGTATTAACTTCTCTCTTGGCCTTTCTACTTTCGGTAGGTCCTTAATTTTTTTCTTAATTTTCGCATCCATAATTATTTTTATAATGGTGGCGTAGCAATATCAACCAATCTTCAATACTTCTATAATAATTGATTTTAATAAATTAGTAAATGGGATTTTTTATTATTATTCTCGCAGAGAGGGTTAGGAAAAGAACACCTTTTCCTATAACGCTTTTTGCGAAGAAAAAATAAAATTCGTCCGCCGAAGCGAGGGGCGAAGCCCAAAGCGAGGCGGAAAATGGAAATTTTACTAAATTGCTGTCTGTCTTGGATTCGAATGAGTTGCCCGAAGGAATTCCCTCACTTCGTTTAAAATGCGGTAGCTAGGTTCTCACCTGCCCCGCATTCAAAATAAATTTTGCTGTGTTTTTAGAATAATTTTAAACTTTTAAAAATATACAATTTTCTTCCAATCTGTTATAATTAATTATATGCCTTTATCAATTAAAATTTCTCGCCTATCTAATTTTTTAGTTTTTTCCTCAAAAATAGATAAGACTGATTTAGTTAAATCTAATTTTAAAAAATATCTATTAGATGAAAAGGTTGTTTTATCTTTTTACGGAAAGAGTGAAGATAAAATTTGGAGAAAAATAGAAAAAATAATCGGAAAAGAAAATATAAAAGAATTAAAAAAATCTATTAACTCCTTAGAACAAATATTTAATCCATATTGGAGTAAAGCATCTAAACACTTGCTTTTATGGAAACAATATTTTCAAAATAACCAATTTTTGTTTCAACAAGTTTTTATTGAATTAAAAAAATTAAGCGGAATAAAATATTTCGCAGTTTCTAAAATTCCGATTTATCTTATTTCAGATTCGGCAAGCAATAATAAGGAAATTAATGCTTGGTTTTCTTGGACACAAAAAGAAAGTTTTATAGTTGTTGAAATTCCACTTGATCTTAAAGTGCCTAATAACTTCTTTCCACTGGCTGTTTTAACGCATGAATTTTTTCATTTAACGTTGAGAAAAAATAAAAATCTATTTTTAAAAATTACTAATATTGCCGAAAAAAACGATAAATTATTAATAAAAATTACAGGAAATATTCCAAACAAAATATTTTTAGAAGAATTATTAATCAGCTCATTTGTTCCAGAAGGTTATTTAAGCGAAAAATATTTTAATACAAAAGTCGCTTCCTATAATTTAACCCCCAAAGATTTATTGGAATGGCGGAAATTTATCGCATATAAGTTTTATCAAAAGGCGAAAAAATATATCGATAATAATTGGCAAATTGACGAAAATTACCTTAAAGATTTAATTGAGGTTATAAAATTTGCTAAAGGCATTCCCTCGTTTCGCTCGGAATGCGGTAGCTAGGTTCTCACCTGCCCCGCATTCAAAATAAATTTTGCTGCGGGGCTAGGATTCGAACCTAGATTAGCGGTTCCAAAGACCGTTGTCCTACCATTAGACGACCCCGCAATAAATTTTCAATTTTCAATTTTACTCTTTTTTCAAAGTAATTTCAACTACTGCTAATTCTAAAGGCAATTGCAAAATTGGAGAATATTTCATTTTGTTTTCAGCATTCAAAAATATATTTAAAATATTTTTTAACTCTTCTTCTTTAAATTTACTTGCTTGAATGCGAATTTTTTCTTGTTCTTCCTTTGTTAATCCAATAATTATCGGATTTATAATTTCAGGATTTATTTTCATAATCATCACTTGCCTTAAATAACTAATTAAAGATTTTATAAACTCATTTAAATCATATCCTTTTTCAAAAATATTGTTTATAAAAAACACTGCCTCGCTCGCTTTCTTTTCAATTAATAAATCAACAAATTGGCTGATTAAATTTATATCTACAATTCCTAATAAATCTTTAATGTCTTCAACTTTTATTATCTCATTTTCTTTCATTACGCCGGCATAAGTTAAAACTTGATCTAATAAACTTTCTGCATCCCTCATTGCCCCTTGAGAATTTAAAGCAATTAATTCCAAAGCTTTTTTATCTATTTTTATATTCTCTTTTTGGCAAATAAATTCTAATCTTTTAACTATTTCTTCCATTGTTAATTTTCTAAAATCAAACCTTTGACATCGGGAAATAATTGTTGGAATCATTTTGTGAATTTCAGTTGTTGCTAAAATAAAAATAGCATGAGCTGGCGGTTCTTCCAATGTTTTCAAAAGAGCGTTAAACGCTTCTTTTGAAAGCTGATGAGCTTCGTCTAGAATAAATATTTTATATTTTTCTTTTATTGGCGAAAATTTTATCCCATCTCGAATTTCTCTTATCTCATCTATTCCTCTGTTTGAAGCAGCATCTATTTCAATTAAATCCATTGATCTTCCCTCCATAATTTCTAAACAAGAATTGCATTTATTACAAGGCTCATACTCTCCTTCTTTTCTATTGTGGCAATTTATTGATTTAGCAAAAATTCTAGCAAGAGTTGTTTTTCCAGAACCGCGAGGTCCAGAAAATAAATAAGCATGAGAAATCATATCTCTTGAAATAGCGTTTGAAAGAGTTTTAACAATATGTTCCTGCCCAATAATTTCTTTAAATGTCTGCGGTCTATATTTTCTATATAAAACTAAATTTTTCATTTATTTTTTAAAAACAATAAATTTAGAGCCAATAAAATTCCAAGCAAAGGAAGCCAAAGCACCAAAAATGCCAGCAATATTTCCCCATAACTGATTAGAAATTCCCCACTGAGTTCCAATTGTATCGTTTACAAAAGAAGCAGCAAAAACATTTATCAAAAGCCCAATAAAAGTAACTCCAAAAAAATAAATTGTTTCTTTTAAAGTTTTTCCCGTCTCAGCTTTTTCAAAAGCCCAAAATTTAGTTATAAAGAATTTTATAAAAGTAGAAAACAAAAAAGAAATTCCTTTAAAAATTCTATAATACCAACCAAAGGTTAAACCTGTTAAAACCATCAGTAAATTCAAAATTCCCAAATCTATAATTGTTGCAAAAACGCCAGCTAAAAAATATTTTCCTAATTCATAAATAACTAAAATCTTTTTTCCAATTAAATAACAAACATAAATGCCTAATAAAGATAAAATTGGAAATAAAATTGGTAAAGAAAAATTATATAATTTTAAAAATTTATCAGGAACTATCTCATTAAAAGCGCTTACAAAATAAATAGCAGTAATTTCTCCAATAATTAAAGAATAAACAATATCTGATTTTTTCATATTTTTAAATCTCTAAAACTATGATAAAATATTATAAACTATCTAAAAAATAAAAATAAAATGATTAAACTTTATAACACTTTATCACGAAAAAAAGAAATTTTCAAACCAATAAAAGATAAAAAAGTTGGAATGTATACTTGCGGGCCAACTGTTTATGATTACGATCACTTAGGCCATGCTTGGACATATACTCAAGCAGATTTATTAAGAAGAATGCTTGAATACAACGGCTATAAAATTAAACAAGTATTAAATATTACTGATGTTGGGCATTTAACTGATGATTCTGATAGCGGAGAAGATAAAATGGAAAAAAGCGCAAAAGAAAAGAAAAAAAATGTTTTTGAAATTGCTGATTATTACATTAAAATTTATCTTGAAAATCGAAAAAAACTTAATTTAGAAGAGCCGGAAATTATCTGTAGAGCAACTGACCATATAAAAGAAATGATAGATTTAATAAAAATACTGATAAAAAAAGGATATGCCTATGAAACAGAGGACGGCATTTATTTTGAAGTTAAAAAATTTCCATTTTATGGAAAACTATCGGGAAATACTTTAAAGAAACTTAAAGCAGGAGCAAGAATTGAAATTAATCCTTATAAAAAAAGCCCTTTTGATTTTGCTTTATGGAAGCTAACTCCTAAGGGAGTGAAAAGACAAATGGAATGGGATTCTCCTTGGGGAAAAGGATTTCCTGGCTGGCATATTGAATGTTCAGCAATGTCAATGAAATATTTAGGAAAAACTTTTGATATTCATACTGGAGGCGAAGATAATATTTTTCCCCACCATGAATCAGAAATTGCCCAATCAGAAGCAGCAACAGGAAAAAAATTTGTAAATTACTGGTTTCACCCGCGCTTTTTAAAAATAAACGGGCAGAAAATGTCAAAATCTTTAAAAAACTTTCTTACTCTTTCTGATATTGAAAAAGAAGGTTTTTCAGCAATTGATCTAAGATATCTTTTTTTAACTTCTCATTATAAATCTCCTTTTAACTTTACTTTTAAAAAATTAAAAAATGCCCAAATTTCTTTAAATAAAATTTATGAAAATTTTTCACTATTAAAAGAAGGAAAAGGAGAAATTGATAAAAAATATAAAAAAGAATTTTTAAATGCAATAAACGATGATTTAAACATGCCAAAAGCAATATCAGTTTTATGGAAATTAATAAAAGATAAAAAAATTAAAGAAGAAAATAAAAGAGCAACCTTAATTGATTTTGATAAGGTATTAGGATTAAATATTGAAAAAATTGAAAAAGAAATTATTCCTCCTTTAATTGAGGATTTAGCTTATCAAAGAGAAAAATTAAGAAAAGAAAAAAAATGGGAAGAAGCAGACAAATTAAGAAAAGAAATTGAAAAAAATGGATACAGAATAGATGACACAAAAAAAGGCCCTATAATTAAAAAAATAAAATAAAAAAGCCTTGCGAATTAAATTCGCAAGGCACAAAGAACTAAGAATAAAGTTCGTCGCAATTCGGACATTTTGATGCCTTCCTTCTTTGCGGATCTATATATCCGCAATAACGACAAGCATTCATAAGCTCATGCTTTGAAAACAAAAAAGTATTTAGCTTGTTATCTTTTTTTTCTTTTTTCTCCCTATTAATTTTTTTCTGGGGGATAAAAACTTTCTTTCTACTCATTAAGGCATTCCTCCTTTCTCTTTCAAAAATTAAGTTGTTTCTTCTTTTTTATGATTTTCTATAAATTTTTTGGAATATTTATAAAGAAAACCTATAAAAAAGATTGTTTTTTCAATGAAATTGCATAAAAAATTTATAATTCCTATGCCAATAACACCTATCCCAATTAAAATTAAGCATGCCTTCAAAATTGTAATTTCATCATCCTTAGTTAAATCCGGAAGATCAATAATAAAACTTTCTTTTTTAAAATTAAGAGTAAAAAAACTCTTAATTTCTTTTTCAGTTTCTATCCACTTCGGATTTAATAAAGAAATTTTTGAATGCTCTACTATTTTCTCAACCTCTTTTAAAATTCTCGGAGATTCTATCTTTAAACCCGCAAAATACAAAATCCTATTGCTTTCGTCTATTAGAGAAGAAACCTTTAAATAATTATCCTCTAATATCTTCATTTCTTCTCTCTTTAAACGATTATCTTCAATAAAATCTTCTAACATTTTTTGAAAATTTATTTCTTCTAATAATGTATAGACCTCTTCATTTTTTTGAAGAAATAAATTTTCTGCGTACACTTTAACGCATACTGGCAAATCATTAGTAAAAACTAAACCAGTCACAGACACAAATACAAGCAAAAAAGTAATCATTTCTAATTCTCCTTTGAAATTGTTAAATATTGTTAAATTTTCAATGAGCTTTATTTATATTATATTATATATTAAAATTATTATTTGTCAATAGTTTAAAACATTAAAAATGTTATAATTAATATAGAAAAATAAATAATAAAAATTGATATTATGAAAGAAGCATATTTATATAAAAAATTAAAAGATAAAAAAATACAATGCCAAAATTGCGCTCATTATTGCCTAATTGAAGAAAAAAATAAAGGAATTTGTAAAGTAAGGGAAAATATTGATGGAAAACTTTATGCTTTAAATTATAGAAAAATTATCGCTATAAATATTGATCCAATAGAAAAAAAACCATTTTTCCATTTTTTACCTGGCACACGTTCTTTATCAATTGCTACAGTTGGTTGTAATTTTGCTTGTAAAAATTGCCAAAATTGGGAAATATCTCAAGCGCCTAAATTAACAAATAAAATAGAGGGGGAAGAAATATCTCCAGAAAAAATTGTTGAAATAGCAAAAGAAAATAATTTGAAAAGTATTTCTTATACCTACACTGAACCTGCTATTTTTTCTGAATATGCAATAGACACAATGAAGATAGCAAAAAAAGAAGGTTTAAAAAATGCCTGGGTTTCAAATGGATTTTGGTCAAAAGAATTATTAGATATCGCTTATCAATACATTAACGCAGCAAATATAGATTTAAAAGGATTTTCTGATGAATTTTATATAAAATATTGCGCTGGAAAATTACAACCAGTATTAGATACTTTAAAAAGATTAAAAGAAAAGAAAATTTGGACAGAAATAACTACTTTAATTATCCCCTCTTTAAATGATGATCAAAAAACCTTAAAAGAGATTGCTAATTTTATAAAAAAAGAGTTAGGAGAAGAAACTCCTTGGCATGTTACTCAATTTTCAAAAGAACTTTCTTGGCAACTTAAAGATTTAGAAAATACCCCAGTTAAAACATTAGAAGAAGCTTATAGAATTGGTAAAGAATCTGGTTTAAAATATGTTTATACAGGAAACATTGCTGGTCTGCCTTTTGAAAATACTTTTTGCCCAAAATGTAAAAGTTTAGTAATTAAAAGAACAGGATATTTTATAGAAAGATATGATATAAATGGAAAATGCTTTAAATGTAATGAAGACCTTAATTTAATTTTAAATTAATCTCCAAAAACTTCAGCTTCAAAAACATAAAAATCTATAGGATTCTTTTTCCAATAATCTGAAGAAAGGCCTATTTTCATCATTAATTCATTTAAAAAAGTTTCTCTATCAAAATTATTTTCTGTAGCAACTTGAGGTAAAAAAAGGCCTGTTTTATTTCCAGTTACTGCCAATACTCCATGTTTTCCAATTTCAATTTCTTCAATAGAATTAATTTTTTTAAAAGGAGTTAAAACTGAAATTTCATATTTTAAATCCTTTAACTCATCTTCGTTTACTGGTAAAAAACGATAATCTTCTACTGCAGCAGCAACAGCCATTTTGCTTATCACTTTAAATAAAGGCATATCATCTGCTATTCTTCCAATGCATCCTCTTAAATTTCCGTTTTTTAAGATAGTTACAAAAGCTGCTCTTTTTTCTTTTAATTTTTCAGAATTTACTTCAAAATTAGGAATTTTTCCTGTTTTTATAAAACTTTCAACAGAATCTCGAGCTATTTTTAATAATTCTTTTTTTTCTATTTCACTAAAATTAATTTTATCATCCATATTTTTCTTCTTTTAATAATAATTTTTAAAATAATTTAGGTATAAAAAGCAACTGCACCATAACCGACAACTCTTAATTTATCTCCAAAAGTATCTCCAGAATTTAAATATTTTAATATTTTTCCATAAGCGCCTAATTTTTCGCTAATTTTCATTAAAGTTTTAATAGCGTCTTTTCCACAAGCATCTAAATTATAATAATCAAAATTTATAATTGAATTTAATGTCTTTCTATCTATTTCTTGGGCTTGATTATAGGGAAGATAATGAGACAAATCTGAAGAAGCAATAATTAAAATTTTTTTATCTTTTATATTTTCCAAAATTGCTTCGGCTAATTTTTCCCAATCTTTATTTTCTGATCCAAAAATAATAGGCAAAATTTTAAAATCTTTTAATGTTTTTTGCAGAAAAGGAAGTTGAACTTCTAAAGCATGCTCAAAAAGATGTGTTGAATCCCTCTCAAAAAATCTATCTGAAAAAGAAATAATTTTTTTCGCTAATGAATTATCAATTTCTAACTTTCCTAATGGGGTTTCCCAATAACCACTCGTCCAAATAGAAACACCTTCAAAATATTCAAGATGAGAATCGCCAATTAAAATTACGGTATCAAAATTTTTGTTCTCAATAGCTTTCATCCCATAAGCAGCCACTTGACCAGAAAAAACATATCCAGCGTGAGGTAAAATTAAACCAAAAACATCTCCTTCAATTTCAAAAGGCTCAACTTGAGATAAATAAATATCAATCATCCTTTCTAATTCTTTTTTATTCTCGGGATAAAATTCTCCACTTACAGCAGGGAATCTAATTTTTTGTTTAAATTCTACCATTTTAATAATTATTATTTATTTTATTATATTTTAATTAATTTTAAAAATTATTAAATTTTATCTGCTTTCTTATTAAATTTTTTAGAAAAACGATGAGCTTCATCTCTTACTTTTAATAAAACTTCTTTTTGTTCTTCAATTAAATTTTTAATTGTTTTTTTTGTTTTTGGAAGAAAAATTAATTTGTCATTTTGATATTTTGAAATCCCAATAATAGGAATTTCGCAATTTATTTCTTTAAAATATTTTTGAATATATGATAGCTGAGGTTTTCCGCCATCTAAAACAATTAAATCCGGCAAACGCCATTCTTTGTGCTTTAATCTTCTAGAAATCACTTCTTTTAATGCCTCTAAATCATTGTTTAACTGCGCCCGTTTAACCTTAAAAATACGATAATCAGATGGAGATTTTTTATTATTTATAAAAACAACCATTGAGCCATAAGTATTTTTTCCAGAAAAATGAGATATATCATAGCCTTCTATTCTATAAAAACGAGGAGAAAGATAATAATCATCCTTTTCCAGTAAAATAACATCTTGTAAATGTTTTAAAGCGTCAATTTTTTCCGGATTTTCTTTAAATAATTTTTTAAATAAAGTTTGCTTTTTGCCTTTTAAAAAAAGAGTTAAATTATCAATATTTTTTTGGTATTCCCTATTGGATATTTTCCCAAAACATGCACCAGGGCATAACCCAATTTCATAATCAAAACAAGGCTTGCCTGAATTTATCTTACAAGTGCTGTAGGGAAAAATTCTTCTTAAAATTCTTAAAACATTATTCAATAAAGAAACGCTTTTAAAGGGTCCAAAAATTTCTGCTTTTTCGTTTAAAAATTTTTTAAGTTCTCTTTCTCTTACAATTATTGGTTTTGTAAATTCTTTTTTAGGAATAACTAAATAAACAAAAGAACGGTTATCTTTTTCTCTAATATTATATTTTGGTAAATATTTTTTGATTAAATTTGCTTCTAAAATTACTGCCTCTAATAAATTTTGAGTTTTAATATATTTAATTTTTTCTGCTAAATTAACAAATTCTTGAATTCTCGGTTCTAAATTTTTCTGAAAATAACTGCTTAATCTATTTTTTAAAGACGATGCTCGCCCTACATATAAAACTTTATTATTTTTATCTAAAAAAATATAAACACCAGGACTTTTAGGCAAATTTTTAATTTCTAAATTTTTTATTTTTACAATAGACATTTATTTTTTAAGATAATCTTTTAAGTATTTTCCAGTATAAGATTTTTCATTATTTGCTATCTCTTCCGGAGCGCCACAACCAATAATTTTCCCCCCATTTTCTCCGCCTAAAGGGCCTAAATCAATAATATAATCAGCAGACTTAATTATATGCATATTATGTTCTATCAAAATTACTGAATTTCCTTTTTCAATTAATTTATTTAATACTTTTAAAAGCATTTCTATATCATAATAATGAAGGCCAACTGTTGGCTCATCAAGTAAATAAAGCGCTCTTTTGCCTAATCTTGTTGTTAATTCACGAGATAATTTAATTCTTTGAGCTTCTCCGCCTGATAAAGTTGTTGCGCTTTGCCCTAATTGAATATATCCCAAACCAACTTCCTCTAAAACCTTTAATTTGTCAGTAATACTATAAATTCCATCAAAAAATTTTAAAGCTTCAGTTACTGTCATTTTTAAAACATCGCTTATATTTTTATTTTTATACTTTATGTTTAAAGTTTCCCTATTAAATCTTTTTCCATGACAAACTTCGCATTCAACCATAACTGGAGGTAAAAAATGCATTTCAATAAGTTTATAACCTGCTCCTTCGCATGCTTCGCATCTTCCTCCTTTAACATTAAAAGAAAAACGATTAATCTTATAACCCCTTACCCTGCTTTCTTCCAGTGAAGCATAAAATTCCCTAATAGGAGTAAAAATACCAGTATATGTTGCTGGATTAGAACGAGGTGTTCTTCCTATCGGCGATTGATCAACCATTATTACTTTATCTAAATACTCTGTCCCTAAAATTCTCTTAACATTTTCTAAAGAATTATCTCTATTAAATATTTTTGAAATATTTTTATATAAAACATCATAAGCTAAAGAAGATTTTCCGCTGCCTGAAACACCAGTTATAACAACTAATTTTCTTAAAGGTATTTCTACATTTATATTTTTTAAATTATTTGCTTTTGCTCCAAAAATTTGTAATTTTTCAGTTATTTTTTTCCTTCTTGTAATAGGCAAAGAAATCTTTTTTTCTCCTTTTAAATAAGATAAAGTTAAAGATTGAGAATTTTTACTTTTAATTAATTTTTCTGTTTCTCCTTCTACTACCACTTCCCCACCATTTTCTCCTGCTCCCGGACCTAAATCAACTAAATAATCCGAAGAATAAATTGTTTTCTCGTCGTGTTCAACAATAATAATTGTATTATGTTTTTCTTTTAAGGATTTTAAAATATTTATTAATTTTTCTGTATCCTTTTCATGAAGACCAATTGTTGGCTCATCTAAAACATATAAAGTATTTGATAATTGTGAACCTATCTGCGATGCTAATCTTATCCTCTGCGCTTCTCCGCCAGATAAGGTTTCTGCTTCCCTATCTAAAGTAAGATATTCTAATCCCACCTCCTTTAAAAAATTTAACCTTTCTTTAATTGTTTTAATTAATTCTTTAGCAATTATTTTTTCTCTTTCTTCTAATTTTTCTTCATATAAATCAAAAAAATCAATTGCTTTCTCGATTGATAAAGTCGTAATTTCATAAATATTTTTTCCATTAATTTTTATTGATAAAGCCTCGTTTTTTAATCTTTTTCCTTTACATTCTGAACAAACTTCATTCGAAAAAATATTTTCTTTCCCTAACCCAAAACAAACTGGACAAGCGCCATAAGGACTATTAAAAGAAAAAAGACGAGGTTCAATTTCCGGAAAAGCAAAATTATCATTTGGACAAGTCCACAAGCTAGATAAAAGCAGTTGTTTAGAATCTTCTATTTTTTTTACATCCTCAAAAATAATTCTAACTAATCCTTTACTATAATAAAGCGCGTTTTCTACTGCTTCAAATAATCTTAAATTATCGTTTAATAAAACTTTATCAATTATAATTTCAATATCATGGTTTTGATATCGAGATAAATTTATTCTTTCATGTAAAGAGTGTTTTACTTTATCAATGTATACCTCAGAATATCCTAAAGAAAGAAAATCATAGAGCAATTGATAATATTCTCCCTTTCTACCTCTTACAACTGGAGATAAAATAACTACATAATCTTTTTTTAATAATTTTGCTTCTTTTAAAATAATATCTATCATCTCGTCAATCGATAATTTTTTTATTTTTGAACCGCAAACAGGACAAAAAACTTCTCCTAATCGTGAAAATAAAACCCTTAAATAATCATAAATTTCAGTTAGTGTCCCAACTGTTGAACGAGGATTATGAGATAAAGCTTTTTGATCAATAGCAATTGCTGGAGAAAGCCCTATAATTTCATCAACATCAGGTTTATCCATTTGGCCTAAAAATTGTCTAGCATACGGAGAAAGAGATTCAATATATCTTCTTTGTCCTTCAGCAAAAATTGTATCAAAAGCAAGCGATGATTTACCAGAACCAGACAAACCGCTAAAAACTATAAGTTTATTTTTTGGAATTTCTAAACTTATATTTTTTAAATTATGCACTCTTGCTCCTTTTATTATAATTTTATCTTCATTTAAATTTTTATCTTCCATATTTTGAAATAATATAATCTTCTAAAATAATTAATCTATTAAATTTTCTATTTTCTTTTTAATTGAAGCAGGCACAATATTATGCTTTTTATTATATTCCATCTGAATATTTCTTCTTCTTTCTGATTCCTTTATTGCTCTTTTAATTGAACCTGTAATATTATCCGCGTATAAAATAACTTTTCCTGAAACATTTCTTGCACATCTTCCCATAATTTGTATTAAAGATGTTTCGCTTCTTAAAAATCCTTCTCTATCTGCATCAAGAATAGCAACAAGCGTTACTTCCGGAAAATCCAATCCTTCTCGCAATAAATTAACCCCAACCAAAACATTGAATTTTCCTCTTCTAAAATCAGTTAAAATCTCTGTTCTTTTTAAAGTTTTAATATCAGAATGAAGATAATTAACTTTTATATTCTTTTTTAAAAGAAAATCAGTTAAATCTTCAGCCATTTTTTTTGTTAAAACATTAATTATAGCTCTTTCGTTTTTTTGAGAAATCAATTCAATTTCTTCAATTATATCATCTATCTGTCCCCTATTTTTTTCTTTATCAAAAACAGGACGTACTTCAATTAATGGATCAACTAATCCTGTTGGCCTAATAATTAATTCTACAATCTGTTCTGAATTTTTCTTTTCAAAATCAGAAGGAGTGGCAGAAGTAAAAATAGCTTGGTCTATTCTTTCTAAAAACTCTTTAAATTTTAATGGACGATTATCCAAGGCTGAAGGCAAACGCCATCCATACTGAATTAAAGTTTCTTTTCTTGCTCTATCTCCCTCATACATTCCTCTAATTTGAGGAATAGAAATATGAGATTCATCTATTATGGTGATAAAATCAGGCTTGCCGTTTTTTTGCGGAAAATAAGAAAGTAAAGTTTCTGGCGCTTCCCCAGAAAGCTTACCATTTAAATGTCTTGAATAATTTTCAATTCCATGACAATATCCAATGCTTTTTAACATTTCTATATCATATCTAGTTCTTCTTTCTAATCTTTCTGCTTCTAAAAATAATTTATTCTTTTTAAAGTATTCTATTCTTTCTTTTAATTCTTTTTTTATTTCTTCAATTGCTTTTTCTCTCTGAGGCTCAGAAGAAATAAAATGTTTCACCGGAAAAATAACTAATTCTTCTGTTTCTTTTAAAATTGTTTTTTTAAAAGGGTCTTCTAATAATATTTTTTTAATTTTTTGATCAGAAATTTCTATGTAATTTATAATATCTCCTGAAGCAGGCATTATTTCAAAAACATCTCCCCTCACCCTAAAAGTTCCTCTTTTTAAAACGCTATTTGTTCTTTCAAATTGAATTTTTATTAATTGCCTAATTAAATCTCCTCTTGTTATTGATTTACCCACTTCTAAATGCAAAGAGGATCCAAAATAATTTAAAGGCAAGCCTAAATTATAAATACAAGAAACAGAAGCAATAATAATTACATCTCTTCTTAAAAGAAGAGCGCTTGTTGCCCTGTGTCTTAATTTATCTATTTCTTCGTTAATTAAAGCTTCTTTTTCAATATAAGTATCACTAATAGGCAAATATGCTTCTGGCTGATAATAATCATAATACGAAACAAAATAATTAACTGAATTTTCCGGAAAAAATGTTTTATATTCCCGATAAAGTTGAGCAGCTAAAGTTTTGTTTGGAGCAATTACCAAAACAGGCCTATCAAAATGACTTATAACATTAGCCATTGTAAAAGTTTTCCCAGAACCAGTCACTCCTAAAAGAGTTTGAAAACGATATCCTTTTTTTAACCCATAAACTAATTTTTCTATTGCTTCTGGTTGACCTCCGCTTGGCTTATATGGAGAATGAAGTTTAAATAATTCCATTTAAATACCAAAAATTGCCACATCTTGGTTTTATACACTATAATAACGTGGCTTTATTTTAATTTTAGATATTTTTAGAATAATACTTTTCTTTTAAAAATTCAAGTTATCCTTTAATAAGTTTTTTAAATTCTTCTACCATCGGCACTTCTATATTTTCAACATTATATTTTAAAGAGAGATAATAAGAAACCCAATCTGCCAATAATAAAGAAGAGAAAACTTTTTCTAAATCATTTTCTCCAGAAAGATTTATTTCTTTGATTTTTAAATTTCTTTTTTTAAAAAGTTTTTTTAACACTTCCATTCTTTTTATAATTCTAAAATTATCATTTTTATCTTTAAGCAAAAGAAAATAAAATTTCTCTGATAAATTTTTAGTTTTTTCTCTAATATCAAACCCTGTCATTTCGTTATGATTAAGCTCTGGAAAAACATTATAAAATGCTGGAATTTTAGAATTTTCATTAAATTTTATTTTCCAATTATAGGCAATCGCCATATTTTTTTCTGAGGAGTAAATAATGGGAACATAACCAAAAATTTCTTCTGCTATTTTTTTCCCTTGTTTTTCTAATTTTTTAGGGTTTAAAATTAAAGATAGATTAGAAGATTTAATAATAAGTTTTCTATCTCCTATTACTTCTAAAAGAGATTTAATTGTAAGCCCTAAAGCAAATCTCGGTTGAATTTTTAAATCCGGCATTTGAATGTAAGGAATTTTATCTTTTTTTGCCATTTCTAAAAGCTTTCCTCCAATACTAATAGCAAAAACAGAAATTTTTTTATTTTTTGCTTTCAAGTAAGCATCTATTACCTCCTCTGTATTCCCAGAATAAGAACTTAAAATTACTAAACTTTTTTTCAAAATACTATTAGGAATTTCTGGAAGACCATAATTTTTATGGATAATTATTGGTAATTCTGGTTTTATAGTTTTTAAAACATCAGCTGATAAATGCGAACCCCCCATTCCTATAACAATATAAAAATCATATTTTTTTAATTTTTCTTTATTAATTATTTTTGGTTTAAAAAGGAATTGTTTTGGAAAATCTTCTATAATATTTTTCATAACTATAAATTATATTTTATTTAATTTTAAAATATTTAATAATTTTTTAGTTTCAATAGTTGCAACACCAATTACTTTATCTGCTCCGCCATAATAAACAAAAAGCGTTCCATTAATATCAACTGCACCGCAAGAAAAAACAACATTTGGGACTAATCCCTCTTTTTCATAAGGCATTTCCGGCTCTAAAATCGGATTTATTGTTCTTCCTAAAATTTTGACAGGATCTTTTAAATCTAATAAAACCGCTCCTAATCTATAAAAATTATCATCGTCAGAAATACCGTGATATAAAAGAATCCAGCCGTCTTTTGTTTTTATCGGAGGAGCAACTGCTCCTATTTTTTTACTATCCCACCACCCTTTTCTTCTATAAATCCATCTATTCTCATCTAACCATTCCCCTTCTTCAAAGTTCAAATCTTTGCAAAAAGAATAATCAATATCATATCCAACTCGGTGGACAATCATATAATTTTTATTTACCTTTTCAGGAAAAACAAAAGCATTTTTATCATTTAAATCAATAGGAGAAATCACTTGAGGTTTTTCCCACTTATTCCATTTTTTTTCAATAAAATCCTTTACTTTTATCGAGGTTAGAGCAACTCTTGGGATAATACCATTATAAGCGGTATAACACATATAAATTTTATTATTTATTTTTGTTAGTCTCGGATCTTCGCATCCACAAGAAACATCAGAAGATGTTCTTTTTTCAAAATCTTCTCTAGGGACATAAATAGGTTCAGGCGAACGCCAATCTATATTAAATCCATCTTTACTTACTGCATAACCTAATGTTGAAACATTATCTTCTGAAATTGCTCGATAAACTAAATGTACTTTATTATCAAGATAAATTACACCTGGATTAAAAACCGCCTTTTTCTCCCAAGGATGTTTTTCTATCGGAGCAAGAATTGGATTTTTTTCAAAACGTTTTAATTTTGCTTCTACCTTATCTTTTTCCAATATTTCTTTTAATAAAGAGGAAAGTTCTATTTGAGCAAGACAACAAACAGTATCTGCTCCTCCATAATAAAGATAAATCCAGTTTCCTTTTATCAAAGCTCCTGTGGGAAAAACAACATTTGGCACTAATCCCATTCTTTCATAATATTCTTCAGGAGTTAAAATAGGCATTTCAAATTTAGAAATAATTTTTGACGGGTCTTTTAAATCTAATAAAACCACTTCTACTCCGAATAAACGCTTAGGAGAATAATAATTACGAATATAAGAATAAAAAACCAACCAGCCATATTTTGTCTTTAAAGGCGGAGCCCCAACTTCAATAAAATCTTCTGGTTTTCTTTGCAATGGCAAAGAATATTTTTCAAAATTTTTATACCACTTGTTCCAAAATTTTTCAGACCAAATTTCATTTTCTTTATCAAAACTTACAAGACAAATTTTTGAAGGAGGAATATCTGTATTAACGGTTAAAAGAGCCCATATTTTTCCATTTATTTTTTCTGGAAAAAGAGTCATTGCCTTAGCATTAAAAGGAGTAACCAAATATTTTTCTTCTATTTTTTTAAAATCTTTTGTTATTGCTAATCCTACTTTAATTCCATCTGCCTGAAAAGGATATTTAGATAAAGCGGTATAAAAAATATAATATTTATTATTAAGTTTTGTTACTCTTGGATCCTCACATCCAATTTTTTCCCATTCTTTTTCTGGAAAAATAAATTTTCTTCTATTTTTAAAATTAATTCCATCTTTACTTTCTGCAATTCCAATATCAGAACTAATAATATCTGCTCTTGCCCAAGTATGATAATGATTCATTGAAATTGCTCGATAAAGAAGGAAAATCTTTCCATTATTTTTTATAGGACATGGATTAAAAACCGCTTCTGCTTCCCAAGCATGTTCTCTTATTGGTTTTAAAATAGGATTTTGAGGTAATCTTTTTATTATCATTTTTTTATTTTTTAGTTTTTAATTAATTATCTTCTTTAATTTTTTTTGTTTTAACTTTGGCTTTATATTTTTTATTAGGTTTTCTAAAAATTCTTCAAAATTAGCATAAGCAACGCAAACATAACTATCAGCTACTCCATAATAAATTAAAATTTTTTCATCTTTTACAACTGCACCAGATACATAAACAATGCCTGGCTTAAACCCAATTTCTTGAAAATATTCATCTGGTTCTAATATTGGTTCTTTTAATTTAGTTAATATTTTTTCAGGATTATTTAAATCTAAAAGCATTGCCCCTACTTTATATTTTGAAAAATCAAATTTATCAATCCCATGATAAAAAACCAACCAGCCATATTTTGTCTTTAAAGGCGGAGCTCCGATTCCTCTTATTCTTGATTCCCAACTATTATCTTCTTTAATTTCCCCATTATAATAACTTGAAATATACTCATTCTCATTAAACTTTAAAGAATCCCTATAATTTATTAAAATTTTAGGACTTAAACTATGTAAAATTGCATATTTATTATTTATTTTTTCTGGAAAAATAACCCAATTTTTATGAACTTCATTTGGAGGAGATATTAAAACAGGTTTTTCCCAATTCCATTTTTTTTCTAAAAAATCTCCTACTTTTATTGAAGTTAATCCCACACCTAAACCATTATCACAGGCAGTATAAGTCATATAAATAGTATCCTCATCCTTAACCCTTGTTAAACGAGGATCTTCTGCGCCACTAAAACTTCCGCCTGAAGCAAATGAATAATAATTTAATTTTTTACTTATTAAAGGATGCTCATAAACAGGATAGTTTAATCTTTCATCAATAAAAAAACCATCTGGAGAAGAAGCGTATCCAAAACGAGAAATGCCATCAGAACCGATTGCTCGATATAAAAAATGCACCCTATTATTTAATAAAATTACCCCGGGATTAAAAGTTTGCCATGATTCCCAATTATGCTCTCTAATAGGAGAAATTATTAAATTCTTTTTTGGTTTAATTATTAATATTTTTTTCTCTTCTAATTTTTTATTTTTCTCTTTTTTAATAATTTTTCTTTTCTTAATATTTTTTTCTTTTTTGTTCCTTAAACCTTTTTTTAATTTTAAAGGTTTTTTTCTAGAAGAAGCATTTTTTTTATTGATTTTAGAATTTTTATTTTTTTTCATATTACTCTAAATATTAAAATTATTTTTTAAATTTAGCATTAAGGTTTTAATAAAGTCTCTGCTTCTTCAATCAATTTATAAAAAGATTTTCTTGATACATTAAATTTTTTTATAAATTTTTCAGAATTAATTTTTAAAACATCTTGAACTAACATTATTTTTTGGGAAACAAAAATATCTTTTATTTCACCCTTTAAGGATGGCAAAATAGTAATAGGATAAAGCTTATATTTTTCTATCAGATATTCCAATCCTTTATTTGAGGGAATTCTCCATCCAATTGCATTAATTTTCATACATTTTAAATAATCAAATGCCTGATTTGTAAATTTAGTATTAGTTACCATCATTGTTTTTATTTTAAAGTCTTTATATTTTAAAGATTTGAAATAAAAACCGTTTAAAATATCTAAAAAACGAGCATAATTTGATAAAGCATCTTGAGAATGGACTCTGTCTCCAAAAAGATTTCTATATTTACATTCCCCTATAAAAATTAAATTTCTTTTTTGAGCAATAAAATCTATCTCATATTTATTAATACATTTACCAGGCAAATATTGATTAATTTTCACTTTATAGCCTAACTTTTTTAAAATTTCTCCAACATATTTTTCAAATAAAAAACCTGTAGGCCCCAATTTTCTAATTGATTCTTTTAAATCATAACGCAAAGCAACTTTTAAAGATTTTTCCTGAAGTAATTCCTTAATCCTTTCATAAATTTCTGAAGTTTTAATTCCTGAATAAGCTTCTTTTTTAATAATACTAGCAACTTCTTTTGCTAAGTCATCTGAAGCGCCAGCCCTTTTTATACTTTGATAAACTTTCTTATAAGAAAAAGGTTCTTTTTTATTTTCTGAATTTATAACAAAAATCATATTGTAATATTTTTCTTATAATATTAATTTTAACAAATTTAAATTAAAATAACAAAAGAAAAAACAGGAATAAAAAAAATATTTTTAAAACTTGTAAATAAATATTTTATTTGTTATAAAAAATTAATGAACAAAAATTTAAAAGAAAATATTAATAATATAGAAAAACTGCCGCCACAGAATATTGAAGCAGAAAAATCTGTTTTAGGCGCTTTAATGATTGATAAAAACGCTATTATTAAAGTAGCGGATTTTTTACAACCAATTGATTTTTATAAAAAAAACCACCAAGAAATTTATAAAATAATATTAGAGCTTTTTGAAAAAAATGAAGCAATTGATTTATTATCAGTTTCCGCTAGATTAAAAGAAAAAAAACTGCTTGAAGAGATTGGGGGGAATAGTTATTTAACTGAACTTATAAATTCAGTTCCAACAGCAGCTCATATTTTAAGCCATGCAAGAACAATCCAAAGAAAAAGAATTTTAAGAAACTTAATTGAAGCTGGGCAAGAAATTAATTTAATGGGTTATAATGAAGAAGAAGATGTTGATCTTTTATTAGATAAAGCTGAACAAAAAATATTTAGCATTGCTCAAAAGAGTTTAACCCAAAATTTTATCCCAATTAAAGATACACTAGAAGAGGCTTTTGAAAGAATTGATAAGTTATCAAAACACCAAGGCGGAATTAGAGGAATTCCTACAGGATTCAAAGATTTAGATAATGTTTTAGCCGGATTTCAAAAATCAGATTTAATAATTTTGGCCTCAAGACCATCAATGGGAAAATCAAGCTTAGCTTTAAATATTGCGGCAAATATAGCAATAAATGAAAATTTAGCAGTGGGAATATTTAGTTTAGAAATGTCAAAAGATCAAATTGTTGATAGATTAATATCATCTTTATCAAATGTTGATTTATGGAAGTTAAGAACCGGACGACTTTCAAATGATAGTGAAAATAATGATTTTGAAAGAATTCAAAATGCTCTAGGAATTTTATCAAAAGCGCCAATTTTTATAGATGATTCTTCTTCTCCAAATATTTTACAAATGAAAGCAATGGCTCGACGATTACAAGCAGAACATGATCTAGGATTAATTGTTGTTGATTATTTACAATTGATGGAACCAAGAAACCCAACACTTGGTGTTGTCCAACAAGTATCAGAAATTTCCCGCTCCTTAAAAGGAATGGCTAGAGAATTAAATATTCCTGTCCTTGCCCTTTCTCAATTGTCACGAGCAGTGGAACATAGAATTCCTCAAATCCCAAGATTAGCAGATTTAAGAGAATCTGGCTCTTTAGAACAAGATGCTGATGTTGTTTTATTTATTTATAGAGAGGATAGATATAGAGAAGACACTGAAAGAAAAAATATTGCTGATATTATTATCGCAAAGCACAGAAACGGGCCCGTTGGAAAAGTAGAACTTTATTTTGACGACCAAAGAGCCTGTTTTAGGAACCTAGAAAAAGAAGAGTATCTTACAGAATAAAATATGTATTCTCCGTTAATTCAAAAAATAATTAACTTATTTTCAAAATTTCCGAGTATAGGACCAAAAACCGCTGCCCGTTTTGTTTTTTATTTAACAAAAATGCCTAAAGAAGATTTTGATGATTTAATTAATTCTTTAATAGAGTTAAAAGAAAAAATAAAATTATGTCCGTTTTGTTTTAATTTTTTTGAAGGAGAGAATGAACTTTGCGAAATTTGTTCTTCTCCTTTACGGGATAAAAAAACTTTATGCATTGTAGAAAAAGAAACCGATCTTCAATCAATTGAAAATACAACAAAATATAATGGGTTGTATTTTGTTTTAGGCGGAACCCTTTCTAATTTAAGAAAAAAAGATATTGAAAAATTAAGAATTCAAGAACTTACAGATAGAATAAAAGAACCACAAAAATTTAATATTTCAACTAATGGATTTGAAGAAATTATTTTAGCAATAAATCCCACACCCGAGGGAGAAGCAACGATTTTATATCTTGAAAGATTATTAAAACCCTTAAATATAAAAATCAGCAAACTTGCTAAGGGTTTGCCGATTGGCGGAGAATTAGAATACGCAGATATAGAAACTTTATCCTCTGCTTTAGAGAATAGAAAAGAGTAATATTTTTTTATTTACTATATTCTATATTTTTAATCTCTATTTCAGTAAATGGCTGCCTATGTCCCTTTTTCTTTCTATACCTTGTTTTTGATTTATATTTTAAAATAGTTATTTTCTTATTTCTTCCTTGTTTTAAAATTTTTCCAATTACTTTTGCTCCTTTAACCAAAGGTTTTCCGATTTCTATATTATTATCTTTTTCTAATAATAAAACGTCGGAAAATGTTACTTCATCTCCTTCTTTTCCTTTTATTTTTTCAATTTTTATTTTTTGATTTGGCGAAACTAAATATTGTTTTCCGCCAGTTTTAATTACCGCTAACATATTTTATCTGTTTCAAAATAAAAATTTATAATTTTAAATAATATCAAACAAATATTTCTTAGTCAAGTTGAGGCTTTTCAATTTCTTCAATTTCAATTCTTTCATCATCCTGTTTTTTTGTTAATTTCACAACATCTTTGTCTATTTTCTTTAATTCCCTACTTGCGCTATTAAAACTTGAAACCGTTTCTGATAAATGATTTCCTAATTTTCTCATCCATTCAGAATAAACAAATAAATGTTTTCCTAATTTTTCAACACCTTTTATAATTTCTTGCGTTTGTTCAGAAATTTTTTGATTTCTCAATCCTTGAAGCACAGTTTGTAAATAAGCTAAAAAAGAAGTTGGAGAAACAATAATAACTTTTTTCTTGTTTGCGTAATAAATTAAATTATCCGTCTCATTAGTAATTTCACCAACTTTATTAATTAATAAATCATAATAAACAGCCTCAGAAGGAATAAACATAAAAGCGAAATCCATTGTTTTTTCTTCTGGTCTTATATATTTCGAAGTTTCTTCAATTCTTATTTTTAAATCCTTTATAAAAGCGCTTTCATATCTTTTTTTCTCTTCTGGGTCATTAGTTTCAATCATTCTATTATAATTTTCTAAAGAAAATTTTGAGTCGATAGGAATAATTTTTTTATCAATAAAAACAACAGCATCAACTTTATCTCCGTTTAAAAAAGTATATTGCATTTGATAAGAACCTGGGGGTAAAACATTTTTTAAAACAGTTTCTAAATAATATTCTCCCAAAACTCCTCTTTGTTTAGGATTTTTTAAAATATCTTGTAAGTTTTTTAATTGGTCAGCAAAGTTTACAACTTGTTTATTGGTCTCATCTAAACGAACCAACTTTTCTGTTACATCTTTGACGGTATTAATTACTGTTTTATTCGATTCTGTTAGCTTACTATCTAATAATTGTCCAATATTATTTAATTGCTGTTGAATCATTAAAAAAGAATCAACTGGTTTCTCTGGCTTTTTTTTAATAAAAAAAATAATAATCCCAATCCCTATTATAGTTATAATAATTAAAGTTATTAATAAAAAATTAGTCATTAGAAAATTAATTTTTGTTATTATTTATTATTTAAAATATCATTATTTAGTTAAAATTTCAATTAAAATAAAAATAATAAAAATTAATAATAAAACTATTGATTCTTGTTTTGTGATTTTATGGTGAGTTTTAATAAATAAAAAGAAAAAAATAGCAGCAATAATTAAAAATAAACGAGCAATAATAATAGAAGAAAAATTTAAAATTTCTATTGGGCAAATTAAAGTAACTATTCCTAAAATTAAAGTAGCAGGAAAAATAACAGAACCCATTAAATCACCTAAAATCATCCATGTTTCATTTTTTTTAGCCGAAGAAACTGCAAAATAAATTTCAGGCAAACTATTCCCTAACCCAACAATTAAAATTCCAATTAGAGCTAATGGCATATTAAATTTTTCAGCAAAAAATTTAGATGAAAAAACAATTCCTTGGGCAGAAAAAATAAAAAAAATTAATCCTAAAATTATTTTACTTATATCTTTAAGAAAAGATTTAAATTCTTTAATTATTGGTTCTTCTAAATCATTATTATAAGTTTTTGTAAATCTTTCTTGCTTAGAAAAAAGCCAAAAAACATAAAAAAGAAAAAAACAAATTAATAAAAATCCATCAGTTCTTGAAAGATTTCCATCTAACATTAAAAGCAAAGGCAAAATTGCGGCAATAATAGTAAAAACAGAGCTATTTTGAACCATTCTGCTATCAGTAGAAATTTCTTTATTTTTAGAGAATAAAACCGATAAAGCAACAGCAAGCGTTAAATTAATTACATTTCCACCCATAATATCGCCTAAAGAAAGCTGAGGAATTTTATGTAAAGCTGAAGTTATACCGACAAATAAATTTGGCAAAGAAGAAGCAAAAGCCATAATAAAAAAAGCAATGACAAACTCTCGCCAACCTAAAAACTTAGCTATCTCGTTTAACCCTTTAATAACTAATTCGCTTGAAATATATAAAATAATTAGAGAAATAAAAAAAATTAAAATATAAATAAAAATCATAATTTAAAATCAATCTATCTTTATTATTTTACAAAATACACTATCTCATAAATTATCCCTAAAATAAAAATTAAAGATAAAGGATAAATTATCTTTTTTTGAGGATTAATTTTTTTATACATTAATAAAATTAAAATTCCATCAATACCACACATAACCCCCCCAACAAAAGAAATAACCGGAATAAATTGATTTACTCCTATTAAAAATAAAAATAGAGGAATAAAACACGTAATGAACCAAGATAATTTTTTATTTAGTTTTAAATCATAATGAAAAATCTTTTTTAAAGTTAAGCCCATAGTAATAAAAGAAGTAAAAGTAGTGATTAAACCAAAAAGATAGCCTAAAACCGCTATTCTATAACCCAAAAAATCAACAAGGCCAGTTAAAGCTGTTTCAGTTGTATTTTCTCCACAAATACCTAAAATTAAAAAAATAAAAAAAAGATAAATAATTATTGGGATTAAAATTGAAATAAAAATTATTTTTGTTAAAAGATTTTTTTTATCTTTTAAATTTTCTTCAATTTCAGGAATTAAACTTATTCCGGATAAAGAAAAAATAATAGCACCATAAGGAAGAAAAAAATTTTTAAGATTTAAAGAGTTGTGAAGAAATAAATTTCCAATATTAATAAAATCTTTCCCTGCCCAAAAAATTAAAACTAAAATCACAGAAAATAGAATTAATCCTAAAAATTCTATTTTTTGAATTGCTTTAATTCCTAAAAAAATAAATAAAGCACCAATAAAAAAATAAATAAAAGTATAAATTAAATTATCACCCCCAAAAATCGGAGATAATAATTGAGTTAAAAATTCTCCACCGACAATTAAATAAGCCAAAAGTGCACCAAAAGTTCCGATAATGGAAGAAATAAAAGCAATTTTTTCTCCCCAATCTCCTAAATAATATTTAGCAAAACCTGGATATCTTTTAAAATCCGGAGTTTTTATAGCAACTTCTCCAAAATATTTATGAACTAAATAAATTAAAGCGCCTAAAACAATAAAATAAAAAAGCATCACCCAAAACCCAACTTTTAAAGCAATATATGGTAAAGAAAAAAGTCCGACACCTATAATAGTTCCGGAAAAAGTAGCGACATTTAAAATTAATAATTTTCTATCTGACATTTTTATTTTATTTGTTAAAAACCTATGTGGCCCCAACGGGATTTGAACCCGTGTTTTAGCGTTGAGAACGCTACGTCCTAAGCCTCTAGACGATAGGGCCTAATTATTAAAAGAGTATCATAAAAATTATTTGAAAACAATCTCTTTTAAAAACTGAGATGCTTCAACTAAATTCACTTTCTTAATAGTTAAAAAAGCAATAGATAATAAAATATCATATAAATCTTTTTCTGTTATAATTCCTTTTATCCAAAAAGGAATTATATCTCCTTTATAATTTATTTTAAAATTAATTCCATTATTCTCTTTATTTATATCTGTAATTCTAAAATCAGATTCTTCGTTTTCTCCACAAGTTAAAATAAAAGCATTTGTTTTGCTTTTAATTTTTTTGATTAATTTTTCATCATAATTTAATATTAAAATTCCTTCTTTTTTTAAAACTTCTGAAATATTAAAAATCTTTTCTAAAATTTCTTTATATTCTTCGTCAAATAAATCTTTCCCATAATAATTTAATAAAACAACTGGGGAAAAATCACTTTTTAATAAAAATTTATAACCTCTATTCTTTTTAAAATCATTAAAATTAATATTTAAAATTAGTTTCTCGTTTTTATGTATAAAAAGAGGAAAAGAATTATCAATAATTTTTCTTACCTTATTATTCTCTTTAAAAAACCTTAAAATAATATCTGAAGATAGGAAAGAATCGCTTATTATAAAAATAAAATTAGGTTTTTTTATTAAATAAATTATTTTTTTAAAAAAAGACATAGTTATATTTTATTCAACTTCATAATCTGGAGGAATCTCAAAATAATCAATAATATATTTTGCAAGATCTCTAAAAATAGGAACTGCTGATTGACTTGCGTCTTTTGTTTTTGGATTATCAAGTTTGACCAAAACCAAAAATTTTGGATTAAAAGCAGGGGCAAAACCAATAAAACTTTGCCATGTTTTTTCTGAATAGCCACGCATATTAATCCCTAAAGAAGAGTATGGAATTTGTGCTGTCCCTGTTTTTCCCGCAATATAATAACCGGGAATTTTTGCATGACCACTATAACTATTTTCAACAACATTTACCATCATTGTTGTAATTTGAGAAACCGTGTCTAAAGAAATAATTTCATTATCATCTACTTTATTTAATACTTCTTCTGTTTTTCCATTTTTATAAATTTTTTCAGCAATATGCGGTTTTACCATTTTCCCATTATTTGCTATTGCTGAAAATGCTTTTACTAATTGAATTGGAGTTATCTCAATACCCTGCCCAAAAGAAGCAGTAGCAAAATTAACTTCATATCCTTTTTTAAATTCTTTATTTTCTGAATAAATTTCTCCAAAAATATCAATTCCTGTTGGCTTAAAAAATCCGAATTTTTCAACATATTTTAAAAAGTTTTCATGTCCTAATTTTCTTTCGGCAAAAATAGCACCAGTATTTATTGAATTTTGCAAAACTTCAGTCATTGTTTTTTCTCCCCAAACTTTTTGATTATAATTATAAATGGTATATTTTCCGATTTTTACATAACCATTATCAATATATTTAGTTTGAGGAGTGATTTTCCCTTCATTTAAGGCAGCTGCCATTGTAATCACTTTGAATAAAGAACCTGGCTCAAATAGTTTTTGAACAGCATCATTTTGAAAAATCTCAAAATCCTTAACCTTTGAATAATTATTTGGGTCAAAATTAGGAAAATTAGCTAAAGCTAAAATTTTACCAGTAGATGGTTCCATTACAATAATTAACCCTCCTTCAATATCAATATCTTCTTTCGCTTTTTCTAATAATTTTTCTGCAATCACCTGAATATTATAATCTAAGGTTAAGTAAATATCTGCCCCTTTTAAATTTTTTAACTCATCGTCGTAAATACTAATACCATATCTCTCTTTTTTAGGAAAAAAATCTTTACCTCTTAAAATCTCATCATAATATCCTTCAACCCCATACTGACCTTTTCCATTTGCGCCTAAAAAACCTATTGTTCGAGATGCAATCTCCTTTTGGGGATATTTCCTTAAAATATTATTATCTAAATAAACTCCTTCTAAATTTTTATTTTTAATTTTTGTTTCTTCTTCACTTGTTAAATTATTTTTTATTATTTCAAAAGAACTTTCTTTATTTAAAGATTCTAAAATTTGATTTTCATCAATATTTAAAATTTCCGAAAGATTTTTTGCTGTTTCTTCTTTATTTTTTATTTTTACAGGGGAAGCAAAAACATACTTTCCTTTTATATTCGTTGCCAGAGTTTGTCCTGATTTAAAAAAAATTTGCCCCCTTTCTCCTTTTAAAAATTTAAAATCTTTTTGCTGACCATAAGCTAAAGCTTTATAATAATCATATTTTATGACCTGAAGATAAAATAAGCGACCAATAATAGCCGCTCCAAATAAAAGAATACATAAAAAAATTATATTTATTCTCCAGTTTTTCATTTTTCTTTTACAACAACCTGATTTCCTAAAACCTGAATATAACTTGTATTTTTAACTTCTTCAAAATTAAGAGTTGCTAATAAATTTTCTATATTGTCTAAAGAACTCTTTTCTAAAAACGCAATACTTAAAGCTCTATTTTGTTCTGATAATTCATTTAAAGCTTTTTCGTATTTTTCTAACGAATATCTTTCTGAAATTTCTCTGTTTATTTGAAAAACATAAAAAATTGAAAGAGAAGCTATTAAAAGAAAAACAAATGACCAAAAGATTCTTCCCCTTAATAAGTAAATTTTTTTAAAAGAATTAGAGTTTTTTCTCATATTTTTATTTTATTTAATTTTTAAATTTTTATTGCCGCTCTTAATTTTGCGCTTCGTGACCTTTTATTTCTTTTTATTTCTTCTCTTTGCGCTGTAATTGGCTTATTTGTTAAAATTTTTAATATTTTTTTTCTCTCATTTTCTTTTAAAAAATTTTTGACTATCCTATCTTCTAACGAATGAAAAGAAATTATTACCAACCTTCCATTCTTTTCTAATACGTCAATTGTTTCTGGCAAAACTTTTGATAAATTATTTAATTCATCATTTACTGCTATTCTTAATGCTTGAAAAGTTTTTGTTGCAAAATGAATCTTTCTATACTGGTATTCTTTTGGCACTGCCTTCTTTATAATATTTATTAAATCAAATGTTGTTTTAATAGGCTTCCTTTTTCTTTCGTTTATAATTTCTTTAGCAATTCTTTTTGAAAATTTTTCTTCCCCATATTCTTTTAAAATTTTTTCAATTTCTTCCTCTTTAAAATTATTTATTATTTTTTCCGCAGTTAATTTATTATTCTTATCATATCTCATATCAAGTGTCTCATTTTTTAAAAAGGAAAATCCTCTCTTAGATTCTTCTAAATGCCAGCTTGACATTCCTAAGTCAAATAAAATTCCATTTACAGGTTTAAAATTATATTTTAAAATAACTTTTTTTAAATTTATATATGAATCATTAATTAAAACCAATCTTTCAATTCTCTCTTTCTTTAATTTTTTAAAAATATCATTATCCAACTCAATCCCTAATACTTTCCCGTTTGGTTTATTTCTTTTTAAAATCTCTTTTGTGTGGCCTCCTCCATCAATTGTCGCATCAATAAAATTTTCATTTTTTTTCGGATTTAAATATTCAATAACCTCTTTTTGAAGTACTGGAATATGAATCATATTTAAATACCTAATTGCTGAGCCATATCTCCCACACTCTTTTCTGTTTTTTTCTTATATTCTCTCCATTTTTCTTCATCCCAAATTTCTATCCTATTTGATAATCCTAAAATAGCAACATTCTTTTTTAATTGAGCATAATCTTTTAAATGTTCCGGAATTAAAATTCTTCCTAGATTATCAAGTTCAACATCACTCGCACCTGATAACATAATTCTTGTAAAAACTCTTGCGTTCACCTGACCGTTTGGTAAACTTTCTAACTTTTCTGCTGTTTTTTGCCATTCTTCTTGAGGATAAACAACCAAACAATCATCTAAACCAGGAGCAATTATTGCTCTTTTTCCTAATGTCTTTCTGAATTTTGAAGGAATTGCTAATCTCCTTTTTTGATCAATTGTATGAATATATTCGCCTAAAAACATAAAAGTTTTCCACAAAAATTACTACTTTTCCCCATAGTTATCCACAATTATCCTCTCTAATCTATTTATACCCCACTTTTATGAATCAAGTCAACACTTATAAAAAGCATCTATTTCTATCTTAAATTTAAAATTTTTGCACAAGTTATTCACAATTAAAAAGTCCTATTTTTAAAATAGAACTTTTAAGATGTTTTTATTTTATAAATTTATTTTATTAAGGATTAATAATTAATTTAAAATCTTCTGGATTAATTTTTACTATATCACCTCGTTTAATTTCATTTTTAAGTAAAGCTTCTGCTAATACATTTTCTACATTATCCTGAATAACTCTTTTTATTTCTCGAGCCCCAAAAACAGGATTATAACCTAAATCTATAATTTTTTCTTTTAATTCATCGGTTATTATAAATTCAATTCCCTTTTCAGAAAGATTTTCTTTTAATTTTTTTAAATTAAGGCCAACAATATCTAATAAATTCTTTTTTGTTAAGGGCCTAAAAATAACAACAGAGTCAAACCTATTTATTAATTCTGGTTTAAAAATTGCTTTTTCAAAGATGAAATCTAAAACTCGTTTTTTTACAACATTCCATACTTCATCTGATTCTCCAACTGGTCCTTCAAATAAAAATGGTCCTGTTTGAGTAATCTCTTTTAAAACTTCTAAAATTATTTCATATCCGGCATTTGAGGTTGCAATAATAATAGTATTTTTAAAATCTATTTTTCTTCCCCATGCATCTGTAAAATATCCTTCATCAAAAACTTGCAAGAATAAATTTAAAATATCCGAATGCGCTTTTTCTAACTCGTCTAATAAGACTAAAGAAAAAGGAGTTTCTCTAACCTGTTTTGCCAATATACCTGGTTCCTCTTCAGAACCTATTAATCTATAAATATCTTGTCTTTGCTGAAATTCCGACATATCAATTCTTATCATTCTTTCTTCAGATCCAAAATAAAATTCTGCTAAAGCTTTTGCTGTTTCTGTTTTCCCCACTCCTGTTGGCCCTAAAAAAAGAAAAGCGCCCATTGGTCCTTTCTTTATTGTAATCTGAGATCTAGAACGACGCAAAGCATTTGAAATATCTTTTACTGCTTCTTCTTGGTTTACAACTCTCTGATGAATTAAATTTTCTAAATTTAATAAAATTTCTTTTTCTTTTTTTTGAATTTCTCCCACTGGAATTTCTGTTTTCTCAGTAATAATATAAGCAACATGTTTTGGTAAAACCACTCTTTCTTCTTTTAAGGTATTAACATAAACACACACAGATTCCAATAAATCTATTGCTTTTTCTGGAAAAGACAAAGACGGCAAATATTTAGAGGATAAAGATATTATTTCCTTTAAAGCAGGATAAGAAATAAAAATTTTATATTTATTTTCTAAAAAAGGAATTAAAGTTTCTAAAATTAAAAGAGTTTCTTCTTCTGATATTTCTTTTAATTCTATTTTTTCAAAAAAATTTAAAATTGATGAATTTTTTTCAATATTTTTATGTAAACCCTCGTAATTAGTAATAGCAATAATTTGAAAATGAGGAAGCTGTAAATATGGAAGAATAATGCCTGAAATATCAATAACACCTGGTTTTTCTGTTTGCCCTATATAATTATGAAAATCATCTATAACTAAAATAATATTACCAGCAAAAACTGCTTCATCAAGAATTTCAGTTAAAGTAGCTTCTAATTGCTCTTTATCTTGAATCTCTGCTAAAAGTCGCGGCATATCAAGCTGAACCACTCTTTTATAATTTATTTCCTTTAAAGATTTACCAGATAAACTCTCTTGAGCAAAACCATAAACTATACTTCTTCTTCCCGCTCCAGATTCTCCAACAATTAAAACATTGTTTACATTTAAACGAGCAAGCACTCGTTCCATTACTTCTCTTTCTTTTTTATGAGAAATAAATTCAACTGGTTCATTTTTTACTTTTTCGGTAATATCAATAGAATATTCATCAAGCTTTAAAGTATAAGCAGCTATCCAACTTTTAGCCAAAGTTCCTTTTTTCATTAAATTTTCATACTTCCAAAACTTTTTTCTTTCATTTTCGTCTTCTTTTATTTTTTCTAATATCCATATTAAATTTTTAAAATCCTCTTCTTTTATATCTGAAAGAATAAAAATTTCTTTTAAAACTGGTTCATTTTCTATAACAGCAATAAAAAAATCACCTAACTTAACTATTGAATGATTTTTTTCTAATGCAATTTTAAACGATTCAATTAATAAATTTTTAAATTCTTCGCCTAAAAACCCATTTTCTTTTATAGTTTTTGTTTTCTCTATTTCATTTTTCAGCTTTTCTTTTATCTCATCAATATTAATTAACATCCTTGAAAAAATAAAATTTAAAACGGGATTATTAACTAAAAGAAAATATAATAAATGGCTTTTTTTAATTTCTCCATTTACTTTATCTAAAGATTCTTTTATTGCTTTTAATGTTTCAAAGCTTAAAAATTCGGCTAAATTATATCTTTCAGGATAATTTAAGGCTTCTTTTAATAATATTTTTGGTTCTGGTTTTTTAACTTTTAGGTTAAAAAATTTATCAATGATTAAAAAAACAAAGAATAAATCTAAAAAAATAATAAAAAATCCAAAAATATTTTTTAAATTTTCAAAAGAAAAATTTTGGACAAAACCAAAAATAAAAATTAAAAATAAAATAAAAGATAAAAATAAAAATAATGATTTTATTTTTTTAGCAAATTTAAAAAGAGGAAAGTTTTCCCATAAAATAGCTGTATAAATTTTTGCTTCTTTTAAATTAAAATTCATCATTAGAACAAAATTAAATTAATTCCATAGATAAAAGCGAAAATTAAAATAAAAGGAGAAAAGAAACATATTAGAAAAACCGCTAATCCAACAATAAATATTATTATTTCAAATAAAATTCCTATAATTATTAAAATTGTTCTTACTATTGCTCCCAATAATCGCGACATTAAAACATTAAAAACAAAAGCCTCGAACCAACGAGCCAAATTTATTCCTTTTCCATAAGACATATAATATTTATGCCAATGAGAAAAAAGAGTTCTGATTAAAAATGGGATAGAAAAATATTCTATATTAAAAAGCAAAAAATTTTTCCAAGCTTTTAAAACTTCGCGCGGAAAATCTATAAATTGCCAAATAATATATTGAATTAAAATACTTTTCCCCATTTGTATTATTAATTAATTTTATTTTATTATACTATATTTTTTAAAAAATAGGTAAATTAAAAAGCCGCCTTTAAGGCGGCTTTTTAATTTAAATTGCTTTAACGAAAATTCTTTTTAAAAGGTTTTCTATTGCGATAACAATCTCGGCAATAAACATCTGAACCCTCTCTTGGATCAAAAGGAAGTTCGGTTATTTCTTTTCCACATTCAGCGCATTTCCAGCTTCCTTTTACCATTTTTCGTTCAAAATCACCTCTTTTATTATTATAATCCACAAATTTAACTACAAATTTAACTAAATAAATTAATTAATAATTAAATTTTTAAAAAATTTAATTAATAGATATATTTGTTAATTTGACGTTTTATTTAAATTAACGACCTTTATCTTAGTTTATTATTTTTTTTATTTTTGTCAATAAAAAATAAACAGAGGGATATCTTTAAAAATAGATATCCCTCATAAAACTTTTAAATTGCAATACCCTCCACTATTTCCTCTATTTGAGGAATATAAAATATGTTTGACCTTTCCACCGTTTTCTGTGAAGTTCTGATATGCCTTCTCTCCCATTTTTTCTGTTCTTCTGTTTCAGGGGTTTTTTCAATCCCCCGCTCATCATAACCATTTTGATGCAATAACTGATCTGCCATCCTTTTTAATTCTTTTTTACCTAATTCTTTTTTACTGCACATAACTATTCTCCTGTAATAATAGTTTTATTTTTTACCGGATTATTATCACTTAATAATCCGATTTTTTAATATGCTAATTATATTATAGTATAATTTAAAAATTTGTCAATAGGTGTTAAATTTATTCTAAAACTGCTCTTATTCTTCTAATATTTGCTCCAGATGATTCTTCTTTTATAATTTTAAACTTTTTTAATTCTGAAGTCTTTTTTACATGAGGTCCAGCACAAATTTCTTTAGAAAAATCACCTATTGAATACACAGAAACTTTTGGAGGATATTTTTCTTTAAAAAAAGAAAGAGCTCCGGATCTTATTGCTTTTTCATAGGACATCTCTTCTCTTTTCACTTCTAAATCTTCTTTTATTTTTTGATTTACAATTCCTTCTATTTTTTGTAATTCTTCATTGGTTAATTTTCGCGGAAAAGAAAAATCAAAACGAAGACGAAAAGAATTAATATCAGAACCCATCTGTCTAACGCTTTCTCCTAAAACTTCTCTTAACGCAGATTGAAGCAAATGAGTGGCAGTATGAAGCCTTGTTGCATTATAATCAGCATTTTTTCCTATACCTCCAAATTTTGCTTCTACTCCTTTTCTTGAAACTTCTTGGTGTTTTTTAAAAAAATTATAAAAACCACCAATATCAACTTTTATATTTTTCTCATCTGCTAATTCTTTTGTTAACTCTATTGGAAACCCATAAGTATCATATAAATGAAATGCTTCTTCTCCGGTAATTTCTTTTTTTTCAGCAATTTTTTCAAACTGCTTTAAACCCTTATTAAGGGTTTTTTCAAATTTTTCTTCTTCGTTCAAAATTACTGTTAAAATATTATTTTCAGATAATTTAATCTCACAATAAACATCTTTATAAATTTCAATAACTTTTTTTGCTAAAGGCAATAAAAACCCAGAAGGCAAATTCATTAATTTTCCATATCGGATAGCCCGACGAATTAATCTTCTTAAAATATACCCCCTTTCAATGTTTGAAGGATAAATATTTTCGGAAATTAAAAAAACTGCTGATTTAATATGGTCAGCAATAATTCTAAAATAATAGTTATTATTTTCGTATTTTAGATTAAATTGATTTTCTATTTCTTTTATTATTGGTAAAAATAAATCTGTTTCGAATATAGTAGGTTTGTTTTGAACTATCATTGACAATCTTTCAAGCCCCATTCCAGTATCAACTCCTTTCTTTTTTAAAAGTGTTAATTTTTTATTTTTATCTTGAAAATATTCATTAAAAACTAAATTCCAAATCTCTATTCCGTTAATATAAATTTCTGTTGTAGGACCACAAGGACCTTCTTCCCCAGTTGGTCCCCAAAAATTTTCATCTCTGCCCTTAAAAATTAAGTTGTTTTTTTCTTCAGAAAAACCTAACTCTTTCCATACATTATATGAATCAACATCTTTTTGAATTTCACCATCTCCTTCAAAAACAGTAACATAATCTATTTTTAAATTTAAGGTATCTAAAAACTCTTTAGCAAAATAAATTGCTTCTTTTTTAAAATAATCCCCAAAAGAAAAATTGCCAAGCATTTCAAAAAAAGTTAAATGCCTTTCATCTCCAACTTCTTCAATATCCGATGTCCTAAAACATTTTTGACAAGAAGCAACCTTATTTCCATATGGGGATTTTTTATCTAAATAATATTCTTTAAATTGTTGCATGCCAGCAGTTGTAAACAAAACACTTGAATCATTTGGCAAAAGAGAAGATGATTTTACAATATTATGATCTTTATTTTTAAAAAAATCTAAAAATTTTTTTCTTAATTCCTTTGAACTCATTTAAATTTAATATTATTTAATTTTTCAATTGATTTTATTATTTTTACAAAATCTTGAGATTTAAGCGAAGCTCCTCCAACTAATAAACCATTAAATTCTGATTTTTTTATATAATCTGAGGCATTTTTAAAATTTACACTTCCGCCATAAATAATTTTAATTTTTTCTAAATTATTTTTATTAAATATTTTTGAAAGAGTTTCAAAAATTATATTTTTAATCTCTTTTGCAATTTCAAAATCGCAAAAATTACCAGTACCAATCGCCCAAATAGGTTCATAAGCAATAATTAAATTTGCTTTTTTAATATCTTTTAATCCATTTTCTAACTGCTCCCTTATTATTTTTTTTGTTTTCTTTTTCTTCTTTTCTTCCTCTCTCTCTCCAATGCATAAAATCGGAATTAAATTATTTCTTAAAGCTGCTTTAATTTTTTTATTTATTATTTCATTATTCTCATTAAAATATTTTCTTCTTTCTGAATGCCCTATAATTACATATTTACAACTTAAATTTTTAAGCATTAAGGGAGAAATTTCCCCAGTAAAAGCTCCTTTATCTTCCCAAAAACAATCTTGAGCACCTAAATCTAATCCTTTTAAAAACGGTAAATAAATAAATGGCGGAACAATAATTATCTCTGTTTTTTTTATATCTTTGGATTGCTTTTTTATTAAATTAAAAAGATTCTTAGCTTCTTTTAAGCTTGAAGGATTACATTTCCAATTAGCAATAACTAAATTTTTCATTGTTTTCTTAAATATTGAGCTGCTTTTTCTGGCTCTATTGTTGAAATTTCTATTTTTGTTCCAATTTCAAAACCAGCCCAAATAGAAGTTTTAGGCAAAATAGTCCAGTGCCAATGATAATAACTATGATCTTTTCCATCACAAGGAGCAGAATGAAGATAAAAATTATAATCAGGATCATTCAATCCTTTGTATATTTTTTTAATGGCTGTTCCAAACGCTTCACTTAAATTCCACATTTGAGATTCTGTAATTTCTTCAAAATAAGAAAGATGTTTTTTAGGAGAAACGATTACCTCAAAAGCAGTTTTCGAAGCAAAAGGACATAAAGCAATAAAATCTTTATTTTCAAAAATAATTCTTTTTTTTGTTTTCATCTCCCATTTATTCATTAAACAATAGATACATTCGTTTTTTTCTTTTGAATACGAATTAGCATTTGATAAAGCTTTTCTTAAATCAGTATCAATTAAAGGTGTCGTGATAATTTGAGAATGGGGATGAGCAATTGAAGCGCCAGCTTGATGTCCATGATTATGAAAAATAGAAACATAATTAACAAATTTTTCTTTCATTAAAGATACATATCTTTTTTGATAAACATTAAATAACTCATAAACCTCATCAACAGAAAAATTAGCAATTTGTCTATTATGGTCTTTTGTTATAACAACTTCATGAAATCCAACTGCATTCATTTTATGAAATAATCCTCCTTCGATTTTTTCCTCTAATTTAGGATAAGGTAAAAAAGCAGGGTATTTATTGGGAACAACAATCGTACTCCATTTATTTAAAATATTTTTCCAACCTTCAAAAGGAATTTCTTTACTATTAGAAAATATAAGTGTTGGGTTTTCTTGTGTTTGAATTTGACAAAAAGGACAATCTTTTTTAAATTTCATTCTTTCTCTTTCTTTTTTTTCTTTTTTAAACATTTCTGGTTTTTTTGCCCTACCCGTTGCAACAACAACCCAATCTTTACTACCTAAATCATACCTAAGTTCCGAGGGAAATTTATAATTCTTATGTTTTTTAATATTTTCCTTCATTTTAGATTTTATATTTACCAGTTAATAAATTCCATCTTATAATCAAAAGATCAATTCCCATTTTTATTGTATTTTTAAAATCCACTTTAGTATGAGGTTCGTTTTCCCAAATTATTGGCACTTCTTTTATTTTATAATTCATTTTTTTTGCTAATTTTATAATTTCTGGATCAAAAGCAAAACGATTTATCCTACATTTTGGTAAAATATCGTTTGCTGCCTTTGCTGTAAATGCTTTAAACCCACATTGAGAATCTTTAATTCCCCAATAACCAACAATAACTCTGCTTAATAAGCTAAAAATATCTCCTAAAATTCTTCTATATAGGGGCTGAGGATTTTTAATTATTGCTCCTTTTATATCTCGAGAACCAATAACAATATCATAGCCTTTTTTAAAATAAGGAAAAAATTTCTCTATTTCGCTAATAGGAGTTGAATTGTCAGCATCAGTAAAAAGACGATATTCCCCTTTTGCCTCTAGCAATCCCTGACGAACAACAAATCCTTTTCCGCGATTCTCTTTATTATCAATTAGTTTTAAATTCTTAATTTCAGAAATTAACTCTTTTATAATTTCTGCTGTTTTATCTTTTGAGCCATCATTTACCACAATAATTTCATAATCATAATTTTGTTTTTCTAAATAAGAAGAAATTTCTTTTAAAGTTTTTGGCAAACGTTTTTCTTCATTGTAAGCAGGAATAACAACTGATAAATACATATAATATAAATTATTTATAATTTTTAATTATAACACAGTTAAAATTTTTACTCGATTATTTTTTATAGCTATTGTGTGCTCAAAATGAGCAGACAAAGAATTATCTCTTGTTCTAAAACCATATCCATCTTTTGCTCTTTTTATTCTCCAATCCCCTTTTGTAAGCATTGGCTCAATACAAAAAGTCATTCCATTTTTTATAGTTTCATTTCCATCATCTTTATTAAAAAAATTTAATATTAAAGGATCCTCATGAAGTTTTCTCCCAATACCATGACCGCATAATTCCTTTATTACATTAAAACCTTGCTCTTTTGCATATTTTTCAATAAATTTACCAATTTCATAAAATTTTAGTCCCGGCTTTATATTTTCAATTGCTTTATTAAGAGTATTTTTAGTAGCTTTAATTAATTTTTGTTTTTCTAAAGAAATCTTTCCCACGCCACAAGTTACAGCCATATCAGAATGAAAACCCTTATAAAAAAGACCTAAATCTAAAGAAACAATATCACCTTCATTTAATATTACATTAAAAGGAATCCCGTGCACAATAACTTCATTTATTGATAAACAAAGCGTTGCTGGAAAACCATCATAATTTTCAAAAGAAGGTAAAGCATTATTTTCCAAGATAAGTTTTTTAGCTAAATCATTTAGATAGTCTCCTTTTACATTAGGTTTCACCTCCTCTAATAATTTTTTCATTATCATCGCTAAAATTTTTCCCCCTTCTTCCATTACCTCAATCTCTTCTAAGGATTTAATAGTGATCATTTAAAAAATTATTTTAAAGAATTTACAATATCATAATAGACATCGGCAACTGATTGCTCTCCATTAATTTTTTTCATCCATAATTTTTCTTTTTTAAAATATTCAATTAAAGGAAAAGTTCTTTCTTGATATTCTTTTAATCTTATTTTTATACTCTCTATATCGTCTAATCCTTCTCTCCTTATTAATTTAGAACCATCTAAAGGACACATTGTTAATTTTTTAGTTTCTTTATTGTATAAAATTGGATGACGAAATAATTCGCAAATTTTTCGATTAGAATTTCTAAAAATTGTTTGTTCCGGACTTATTTCAATAAAAAAAACTTTTATGTTGTTTTTACCATAAAGTTTTTTAAGCAAAGGAATTATTTCTTTTGCTTCTTCTAATGTTCGGGGGGAACCCGCTAAAATTAGATTTTTGCCTTCTTTATTTAATTCTTTAATTTTTTCTTTTACTAAATAAGCAACAAATAAAGGAGTGCATAATTTTCCTTCTTTCCATAATTTTTTTTCATCTAAAATATTGTATTTTTTATTTTTTAATATTACTTCTTTTTTTGTTTTTTTGTTTTCTTCTATTTCTTTAAATTTTTCTTCTAAAATTTTACTTGTCTCAAAATAATATAAATTTAATTTATCTGATAATAACTCCGCTTGGGTACCCTTCCCTGCTCCAGGAGGGCCAAAAAGAATAATAACTTGTTTCATATTTTTGATTTAATTTAAAATTTAAAAAGTTTCGTAATCTCTCATCTCCAATTGAGCATTTATCTGCCGCATTGTTTCTAAAACTACACTTACAACTATAAGAAGCGATGTTCCTCCAATTAAAAATCCGAAAACCTTAATATTAGTAATACCTTCAACAATAGAAGGTAAAACAGCGATTATTCCTAAAAACAAGGCACCTATAAATAATACTCTGTTTAAAATATAAGAAAGAAAATGAACAGTAGAGTCACCAGGCCTTATCCCAGGTATAAAACCTCCCATTTTTTTAAGGTTATTAGCAATTGCTTTTGGATCAAAAGTTACAGCAGTATAAAAATAAGTAAAAATAATAACTAAAATAAAATATAAAATCCCATGTATCCATGGATTATTAAAGAAATCAGCAATATTTTTCGAAATACTACCAACTGGTCCGCTAACTCCGCTTAAAAAACTTGCTATCATTGAAGGAAAAAGCAAAATAGATAAAGCAAAAATTATTGGTATTACTCCTGCAGGATTAATATTTAAGGGCAGATAAGTTGATGCTCCACCATACATTTTCATCCCTTTTACTCTTTTTGCATAAGAAACAGGAATATTTCTTCTTCCTTCTGTTATTAAAACAACTCCAGCAATAATTACAAAAGCCATTGCAAAAAACAAAATATAACTTGGAATTTGGCTAACATCCCAGGTAAAAATAATTTGACGAATATTTGAAGGAACATTAGCAATAATACCAGCGAAAATCAATAAAGAAACCCCATTTCCAATTCCTTTTTCTGAAATTAATTCTCCAAACCACATTAAAAGCATTGTTCCAGCAGTAATAGTTAAAATTGAAGAAAGAAATATTAAAGGTGGCAAATGAGGAATGACGTTTTGTCTTTGAAATAAAGAAAGCATTGCATAACCTTGAAGCATTGCCAAAGGCACAGTTAAAATTCTTCCGTATTGATTAAATTTTCTTCTACCAGCTTCTCCTTCTTCTTTATACATTTTTTCTAATTGAGGAAATATCATTGTTAAAAGTTGCAAAATAATTGTTGAGGTAATATAAGGACCTAATCCAAGCATAGCAATAGAAAATTTATCTAATGTTCCTCCGGTAAACATATTTAAAAGACCAAAAAGCTGAAATTGTTCAAAAAAAACTTTTAAATTCTGAGCATTCATTCCCGGGATAGGAATATTTGACATTAATCTAAAAATAGCAAAAATTCCTAAAACAAAAAAAATCTTTTTTCTTAATTCAGGAATTTTAAAAATTTGAATTATTTTTTGATACCACATTTTTTTAAAATTATTTATTAGCTAATAAATGTAAATGTAAATGGTCAATTATCTGTCCGCCATTTCGGCCAACATTTATATGTAATTGATAACCATCTAAATTTTTTTCTTCTGCAATTTTTTTTGCGAGGAAAATTAATTCTCCTATTAACATTTTATCTTCTTCTTGTAAATGATTAATCGAAGTAATATGTTTTTTCGGAATAATTAAAAAATGAATCGGTGCTTTTGGATTAATATCTTTAAAAGCCAGAAATTTATCATCTTCATATATAATATCTGATGATACTTCCTTATTTATAATTTTACAAAAAAGACAATCCATAATTTTATTTTAAATTTAATTTTATTTCAAGTTTTTATTTTTTTAATCTTTTTTTAACTTCTTCTACCACATTTTCTATTTTTATTGTTTCTTGATGACCTGTTTCCATATTTCTTAAAATTACCTCATTATCTAAAGCTTCTTTTTGGCCAATAATTAAACAATATTTTACATTTAATTTGTTTGCTTTATTTAATTGAGCCTTTAAAGAATCTCTTCCTAATGATTCTGCTATTTTTATTTTTGACTTTCTAAAATCTTCTAAAATTCTTAAACTTTTTTTCTTCGCTAAAGAACCAAGCTGAGCTAAAAAAACAGGAAAATTTTCTTCTTTTTCTAAAACCTCAATGTTTTCTTTTTTCATTAGCTCTACAATTCTTTCAACTCCTAATGCTGCTCCAGCAGCTGGGACGTCCTTTCCCCCTAAAACCTTAACTAATTTATCATATCTTCCGCCACCGCCTAAAGCATTTCCAATATCTTTTTCAGATTGAGAATCAAGATAAAAAATTTCAAAAACAGTTTTTGTGTAATAATCAAGTCCTCTAACTAAATAAGGATTTAAATTATAAGGTAATTCTATCTCATCTAAAAATTCTAAAACTTCCTTAAAATGAGCTTTACATTCATCACATAAATAATCTAAAATTTGAGGCGCTTCTGATTTTATTATCTGACATTTTTCTTCTTTACAATCTAATACCCTCAAAACATTTTCTTTAATTCTTCTTTTACAATCACTGCATAAAGAAACTTCTCTGCTTTTTAAATAATTTGTTAAAAGTTTTTTATAATAAGGTCGGCATTGATTATCTCCTATGCTGTTTATCTCAACTATTAAATTTTTAATTTTTAATTCTTTTAAAATGTTATAACAAATTTGAATAATTTGGGCATCTATTACAGGATTTTTTTCTCCAATTACTTCAAAACCAAATTGCCAAAATTGCCTATACCTTCCAGCTTGAGGATGTTCGTAACGAAAACAAGGGCCAAAATACCATAATTTTACTGGTTGAGGTAAATTATACATTCCATGTTCAATATAGGCCCTTATTATAGAAGGAGTCCATTCCGGCCTTAAAGCAAGAAAGTCTCCCCCCTTAGTTTTTAAAATATACATTTCTTTTTTAATAATATCTGTTGCCTCACCTGTTCCTCTTGAAAAAATTTCTGCATCCTCTAAAACAGGAGTGTCAATTTTTGAAAATCCATAAAAATCAGCAACACTTGAAACAACATCATAAATTTTTTTAAAATATTTCTGATCTTCTGGCAAAATATCATGCATTCCAGTGGGGCTTTGAAATTTTGGTTTTTTCATAAAATTTAAAATTTAAAAAGAATACAATGGCGCTTCAAATTTAGAAAAATCTCCAAACGGCCATGCTCTTATTAATACTCTGCCAATAATAAGATCTTTTTTTACCGGGCCAAATCTTCTTGAATCGTAAGAAAAATCTCTATTATCTCCTAAAACAAAATATTCATCATGGCCTAATGTAATTTCAATTTTTTCGTTTGGATTAAATACAAAAGGAATATAATCTTTTTCATTTAAAATATACACTTTACCATCTTTTAAAATCTTTAATTGTCCGTCTTCAATTTTTATTGTCTCTCCAGGCAGACCAATCACTCTTTTAATAAATTTTTGGGAAGGCATAAAAGGATATTTAAAAACAATCACTTCTCCTCTTTTTGGCTCTCTAAACCTATAAGAAATCTCATCAACAATTAAATAATTTCCATCTTTAAAATTCGGTTCCATTGATTCTCCTTTAACTAAAAAAGGCTGAAATAAAAAATATCTTATAGGTACAACTATAATAAAAGCAATAGCTGCTATTTTCATGATTTCCCAAATAAAAGAAAGAAATTTTCTCATATTTTTATATTATTAAAAATTAATATTAATTTATCTTATTATGACAAATATTTCATTTTTTTTCAAGATAAATGCTATAATAAACAAAAAATAAAAAATGTTTTTAATTATAGGGCTAGGAAACCCATTAAAAAAATATATAAATACACGCCATAATGTCGGATTTATGGCTATTGATAAATTTAAGGAAAATAATAATTTTCCAGAATTTAAATTTGATAAAAAATCAAACGCTCTTTTGTCAAAAAAAGACAATATTATTCTTTTAAAACCTCAAACTTTTATGAATGAATCTGGAAAAAGTGTAAAAAAAATAATAAAAGATAAAAATATAAAACTTGAAAATTTAATTGTTGTTCACGATGACATTGATTTAATTATAGGAAAAATAAAAATTGTAAAAGATAGAGGTTCAGCAGGGCATAAAGGCGTAGAATCAATCATAAATGAATTGAAAACAAAAAATTTTATAAGAATAAGAATCGGAATTGGTTTTCAAAGTGAAAAGCCAAAAGATACAAAAAATTTTGTTATAAATAATTTTACAAAAGAAGAAAAAGAAATAATCAATAAAACATTAGAGGAAGTAAATGAAGCGATTAAAATTATTATAGAAAATGGCTATGAAAAAGCAGCAACTATTTACAATCATTAAAATTTATGGAAGAAATAAAAGAAATTACAATTGAAGATAAAAATTATCCTGAACTTTTAAGAAAAATAAAAAATCCCCCTAAAAAACTTTACATTAGAGGTAAAATTAAAAATAAAGAAAATTGTTTTGCTATTGTCGGCACAAGAAATTGTTCTGATTATGGAAAAAGAGTTGCTTTAGATTTTAGCGGAAAATTATTAGATGCTGGAATAACAATTGTAAGCGGAATGGCACCGGGAATTGATACTTTCTCACATAGGGCAGCAATAAAAAGAAAAAAAAGAACAATTGCTGTTTTGGGAACAGGACTAGACGAAAAAAGCATTTTCCCAAAAGAAAATATTTTACTTTCTAGGAAAATTATCGAATATGGAGGATGTTTAATTTCTGAATACCCACCAAATACTAAAGGAACTAAATTTACCTTTCCCCAAAGAAACAGAATAATTTCTGGCCTCTCATTGGGAACGTTAATCGTAGAAGCAAAGGAAAAAAGCGGCTCTTTGATTACTGCAAACTACACAATAAAGCAAAAGAGAAAATTATTTGCTATTCCTGGACAAATTTATTCTTTAAATTCTAAGGGAACTAATAATTTAATAAAAAATGGAGCAATTCTCGCTTCTGATGTAAATGATATTTTAAAAGAATTAAAAATTAAGAATATAGAAAAAAATATTAAAAAAGAAATTAAAGGAGATAATAAAGAAGAAAATTTAATTTTAAATATTTTAAAAGAAGAGCCTTTGCATATTGATAAAATCATAGAAAAAACAAATTTACCTCCTCAAAAAGTAGCTGGAATTTTAACTATTCTTGAATATAAAGATAAAATTGAAAATCTAGGAGGAAATGTTTTTAGTATAATAAATTAAATTATTAAAATGAATTTAATTATTGTTGAAAGCCCAACAAAAGCAACAACTATCAAAAAATTCTTAAAAGATAAATATAATGTTCTTGCTTCTTATGGTCATATAAGAGATCTGCCTAAAAGTGAATTAGGGGTTGATATAGAAAATAATTTTGAACCAAAATATATTATTCCCAAAAAATCAAGAAAAACAATTTCAGAATTAAAAAAAGCAGCAGAAAAATCAAAAAATATAATAATAGCAACAGATGAAGACAGAGAAGGAGAAAGTATTGCTTGGCATATTAAAGAGGTTTTAAAATTAGAAGATTATCAAAGAATTGTTTTCCATGAAATTACCCCAAAAGCAATTGAGAATGCTATTAAAAATCCGAGAAAAATAGATATGAATTTAGTAAATGCCCAGCAAGCAAGAAGAATTTTAGACCGATTAGTGGGATATAAGCTTTCTCCTTTCTTATGGAAAAAAATAACAAAAGGATTATCTGCTGGAAGAGTTCAATCAGTAGCAGTAAGATTAATAGTAGAACGAGAAGTAGATATTAAAAATTTCTTACCGCAAGAATATTGGACAATCTCTGCTTTTCTTTCAAAAATAAAAAATGAAGACGAAAAAGATAACAAAGAAATTGAATCTTTACTTTATAAAAAAAATAATAAAACAATAGAAAAATTAGATATTAAAAACGAAAAGCAAGCAAAAGAAATCTTAAAGGATTTAGAAGACGCAGAATATAAAATTAAAAATATATCTAAAAAAGAAATAAAGAAAAATCCCCTCCCCCCTTTTATCACTTCAACTCTTCAACAAGAATGCTGGCAAAAATTTAAATGGCCTTCAAAATTAACAATGAGCCTTGCTCAACAGCTTTATGAAAAAGGTTTAATAACTTATCATCGAACAGATTCTTTAAATTTATCTGAATTTTCTCTTTTTTCAGCAAAAAAATTTATTATTGAAAATTATGGAAACAATTATTGGACAGGTATTAAAAAATATAAGACAAAATCAAAAGGAGCCCAAGAAGCTCACGAAGCAATAAGACCAGCCTACCCAGAAAAAACTTTTTCTGAATTAAAAATTCAAGAGAAATTAGATGAAAAAAGCTTAAAACTTTATGATTTAATTTGGAAACGTTTTATTGCTTCTCAAATGTCTCAGGCAATTTTTGATAATACAAACATAGATATTTCTGCTAAAAATTATTTATTTAAAACAACAGGGCAAACTTTAAAATTTGACGGTTTTTTAAAAGTATATCCTCTAAAATTTGAAGAAAAAGAACTACCAAATTTAGAAAAAGAAGAAATATTAAAATTAATTAAAATTATTCCCTTAAAACATTTCACTCAGCCACCGCCAAGATTTAATGAAGCAAGTTTAATTAAGATATTAGAAGAAAATGGAATTGGAAGACCATCTACCTATGCTCCGATTATTTCTACTATTCAGGAAAGAAATTATGTTAAAAAAGATGAACAAAAAAGATTTTATCCAACAGAAATTGGAATTCTTGTCAATGATGTTTTAACAAAACATTTTCCAGAAATAGTTGATATAAAATTTACAGCAAAAATGGAAGAAAATTTAGATAAAATTGCCCAAGGAAAAATAGATTGGAGAAAAGTTTGTAAAGATTTCTATATTCCTTTTGAAAAGAATCTTGAAGAAAAATACAAAGAAGTCTCTAAAAAAGAAATCTCTGAAACCCCAACCAATGAAAAATGCCCAAAATGTTCATCCCCTATTATAATTAAAATGGGAAAATTTGGAAAATTTTACGCTTGCTCTAATTTTCCAAATTGTAAATACACTAAACCTTTAAAAGAAAATATATCTTTAAATATTATATGCCCTAAATGCAATAAAGGCGAAATAATTGAAAAAAGAACAAAAAAAGGTAAGATTTTTTACGCCTGTAATAATTGGCCTAAATGCGATTTTGCTTTATGGGATAAGCCTATAAATAAAAAATGCCCAAAATGCTCTTCTCTTTTAATTGAAAAAAGAGGAACAATATTCTGTTCTAATAAAGATTGTCAAAATTCAAAATTTATGGCAAAATAAGATATTTATTAAAAAAATAATGCCGAAGTGCTGGAACTGGCAGACAGGATGGACTCAAAATCCATTGTCCTTTAACGGACGTGAGGGTTCAAATCCCTCCTTCGGCACATTTTATTCAGGTAAAGGACATCCAGTTTTCTCAGAAAGCTGAGAAAAAGACAGTTTTCCTCTTAAAACAGAGCCATCTTGAAAAACCCAATATGGATATGCATCAATCTCTTTTTCTAGACAAATTTGTTTTTGGCCTTTTTTATCTCTTGTTGAACACTCTACATAAGGTAAAAGTTTTGCTGATTTTTTAAACATTTCTTTTTGCTCATTTGTGTATTTAGACCAAAAAGCGCCATAAAGCACTACTCCTTTTTCTTTTAAGCATAAGACAAAAGAATCATATTCGCCATAAGTTCTTGGATTTTTTTGAAAATAAAAATATAAAAAAATACTTAAAATTATTAAAAATATTAAAAAGATTATTAAAAAAATAATTCTTTTTTTCATAATATTATTTTTACTTACTAATTTATTTATAATATCAAATTTTTCTAAAAAATAAAAAGGGATTGAAATAAATTTTATTTCAATCCCATAATAAATTAATTTCTAGATAGGGGCGGATCCGCTCTTTTTACAATCACCACTTTTCGATCACCGTCACATTCGAAAGACCATCCTGCCTTAGCTAAAAAATTTGCGATTCTTAATATATCATTATCATAAGGAAAAATCCTCTTTCCATTAACTATTTCAAGGATAATTTTTATATCCTCTATGCTTATATCAGGCATCTTGTTTTTTGACATAATTATCTCCTTTCTACGCAAACAGCGTAAACATTAATATTATCAAAGTTGTATAACTGAAAAAAAATAACCAGAACATAACTATTCTCCTTTTTTTAATTTATTTTTAATTTAAAGAACAATTTTTTATAAATTCATTATATCACAATTATAAATTTTGTCAATAGATATTAATATTTGACATTTAATTTTTATTATTTTAAAATAAAAATATGAACATTGAAAATTAACTTTTACTAAAAGGAGGAAGAGCAATGATAAAAAATAATAAAACGCATCATCACAAACGAACATTAGAACATCTCCTAAAAAGGTTAAAACGTTACCTAAAAAAATTAAAACACCGCCTAAAACGTATAATTTGTTGCTTTTTAGGACATGAAAAGATTCTACATAATGGCAAACCCGTTTGTAAAAGATGCCGCAGATATTTAGTTTAAAATTTTTTAGAGAGAATTATATAATTCTCTCTCTTTTTTTTATTATTTTTTTAAATAAAGATTCTATAATAAAACCGCTTAAAATTCCAATAATCGCTCCTACTAAAATATCAGATAAAAAATGCACTCCTGTAAAAACTCTTGCCAAAGAAATTAAAAAACTTGATAAAAAAAATAATAAACCTGCTTTTTTATTATATAAAAAAACTATCGCAGAGATAGCAAAATAAAAAGCAGCATGTCCTGAAGGAAAAGAACCAGTATCTTTATGAAAAATAAGTAAATTTACACTATTATTAATAAAAGGTCTTGGGCGATACCAAAAAAATCTTATTATTTCAACAATAACAAACCTGCTTAAAAAAGCAGATATTAATGATAAAAGAACCATTTTAAAATATTTCCTAAAATCTATTATTAGAAAAAATATTAAAATTAAAATTAAAATTGTTCCTAAATGCTCAGCGCAAAAAATTCCAAATGTATCTAAAGATAAAGATTTTCCGGTAAATTGGTTTATTGTTTTAAAAAGATATAAATCCATTATTTTTTATTTAGTTCTATTAAATTTTCAATTAAACAAGCTACGGTTAAAGGACCTACTCCATGAGGAGTTGGAGTGATAAATTTAACTTTTTTTGAAACGCTTTTTATATCGGCATCTCCAATTATTTTCTTATTTTTAAAAGAAGTGCCAATATCAATTATAGTTACCTCATTTTTAATCATATAACCTTTAATTAACGCTGCTTTTCCAACACCAGAAATTATAATATCCGCATTTTTGGTAAAATAAGAAATGCTTTTAGTAAATTCATTAATCACTGAAATTGTTGCTTTTTTTTGAAGCAACCAAATAGATAGAGGAAAACCAACTAATTTTCCAGACCCAATAATTAAAATTTTCTTTCCCTTAAGAGTTATTTTATACTTTTTAAAAAGATAAAAAACCGCATTAACCGTTGGTGGCAAAATTTTTAAACTTCCGGTATAAAATTTTCCTAAATTTGTTTCTGATAAAACATCGACATCTTTAAGAGGAGGAATAATATTTAAAAGTTCCTGTTCTTTATCTTTAAATTTTTTAGGAAGAGGCAATTGAATTATTATTCCTGAATTTAAATTATTTTTACAGATTTTTTCAATTTCATTTTTTAATTTATTAAAACTAATATTTTCGCTAAATTTAATTAATTCAAAATTTATTCCAACCTTCTGACAAGCTTTTTCTTTTTGGCGAATAAATATTTCTGAAGCAGAATTTTTACCAACTAAAATAGCAACTAATTTTAAAGATAAATTATTTTTTCTTACTTCTTTTTTTAAATTTTCTAAAATTTTATCTGCTATTTTTTTTCCTTCTAATAAAATCATGGTAATGGAAATTTTTTACAAAAATTTTTAATTTCTTTTCTAATTTTTTTTACTGATTTTTTATTAGAAATTACTTCATTAACCCAAAAAGCGATTTTTTTCATTTCTTTTTCTTTCATTTTTCTAGTGGTCAAAGCTGGAGTGCCTAATCTTATTCCAGAAGGATTAAAAGGAGGGTTAGGATCATAAGGAATTTCATTTTTATTAACTATTATTCCTGCTTCTTCTAATAAATTTTGAGCATCCTTTCCGGAAATATTTTTATTTCGCAAATCAATTAAAATTAAATGATTATCAGTGCCACCAGTTAATAAATTAAAATTATATTTTTTAAGTTCAGACGCTAAAATTTTACAATTTTTTACTATTTGTTTAGCATAACTTTTAAAAGAAGGATTTAATGCTTCTTTTAAACAAACAGCAATTGCCGCAATATTGTTCATATGAGGGCCTCCCTGAAGACCCGGAAAAACAGATTTATCTATTTTTTGAGGTAAATCTTTGTCTTTTTTAATTCCTTTCTCAGTTACCATTATCATTGCTCCTCTTGGACCTCTTAATGTTTTATGAGTAGTAGTTGTTATAATATCAACAAAAGGAACTGGTGAAGGATGAACATTGGAAACAACTAAACCTGCAATATGAGAAATATCAGCCACTAAATAAGCATTTATTTTTTTAGCAATATAACTAAATTTTTCCCAATCAAAAATTCGAGGATAAGCAGTTGCTCCAACAAAAATAAGTCTTGGCTTCTCTTTTAAAGCTAATTTTTCAACTTCTTTGTAATCGATTAATTTTGTTTTTTCATCAACTTTATATTGAATAGAATTAAAAATTTTTCCAGAAAAATTTACCTTCCACCCATGAGTTAAATGCCCGCCATAAGGTAAACCCATTCCCATTATTTTTTCATAAGGCCTTAAAAGAGCAAAATAAACTGCTTGGTTTGCAGAAGACCCAGAATAGGGCTGAACATTAACATAAGGAACTTTAAATAATTTCTTTGCTCTTTCTCTGCATAAATTCTCAATTTCATCGTAATATTTCAATCCAGCATAATATCTTTTTTGAGGATAACCTTCTGCATATTTGTCTGTTAAAACCGAACCTAAAGCTTCTCTTACTGCTTGAGAACTATAATTTTCAGAAGGAATCATATTTAAAGTTGTTTTTTGCCTTTCTTCTTCCTTTTTTAAAAGATTAAAAATCTTTGGATCTGTTTTTTTTAAAAACATAAAATTTAATTATCTTTTTTTAATTATTATTTTTTCTTTTGTTAAGTCAATAATTTGAGAAGGCCTGCTTTTTGAAAGATTACCACTATCTATAACAATATCAGGCTTTATTTTTTGTTTTTCAAATTGTTTTAAAACTTTTTTTATTTCAGTTGAAGCAGGTTTTTGAGAGATATTAGCAGAAGTTGCAGTTAAAGGTTTTCTTGTTTTATCAAGCAATAAATTTATTAACTTATTATCTATTATTCTAATTCCAATTGTTTTTTCTTTTCCAAATAAAATTTTTAGCAAATTACTTTTTTTTCTTTTCAAAATAAAAGTGTTTTTTTTATTTAAATTATTTTTAATAAATTCTTCTTGTTCTTTATTTATAAAAGCATATTTTTTTGCCATTCTTAAATCTTTTACAAATACAGATATTGCTTTTTCTTTCCTTCTTTTCTTTATTTTAAAAATTTTCTTAACTGATTTTTCATTTGTTGCGTCACAGATTAAACCATAAACTGTATCCGTAGGGCAAATTAAAACTTTCCCCTCTTTTATCGCTTTAGCTAATTTTTCTATTAGTTTTTCAAAATTATCTTCATTAAGTTTTAAAATTTCCATTATTTTATTTTTTTTCTTTAATAAATTTAGAAAACATTAAAATATCAGAAGGATTACCAAAATCTAACCAATAATCTTGAAGTACTTTTATTTTCACTTTTTTTTCTTTTGCTAATAAGGTTATCACATCTGTAATTTCATATTCGCCTCTTGAAGATTTTTTAATTTCTGAAAGTTTATCAAAAACTTCGGGAGTAAATTTATACAAACCAGCATTAATTAAATCCCCTACTTTCTCTTTTGGTTTTTCAACAATTTCTTTTAAAAATCCATTCTTATTAATTAAAACTCCGTATTTCTCCGGATGAGAATGTCTTATTGCGGCAATATAATTATATTTTTTATCATTTCTCATTTCTTTTAAGTCTCTTACTGAATAAAAATTATCACCGCAAACAAATAAAAATTGCTCATTTTTTAAAATATCTCTTACACACATTAAAGGACACGCTGTTCCATATATTTTTTCTTTTGGGCCTAAAATTTCAAATTGATTTACTATATTCACCTTGTAATTAAATTCTTTTATAAATTCTCTCATTTTTTCTTCTTTATAACCAACAACTAAAATTATCTCATCAAAACCAGCTTCTATAAGATTATCTAATAAATAAGAAAGAAATGGTTTTTTTCCAACTTTTATTAAATGTTTACTTTTGTTTTTTGTTATGTGAAGCATTCTCGTTCCCTGGCCTGCTGCTGCAATAACAACTTTTTTAATCATATTTTAAAATTTTATTTATAAAAATATTTAAAAATTTCTTTCTATAAATTAAAATAAAATATTGTTTTAGATTAAACTACAAAATTTATTAATTTATTAGGCACAAAAATTATTTTTTTGATATCTTTATTATCAATCCATTTCTTAATTTTATCTTGTGATAAAGCAATTTTTTTTGCTTCTTCTTCCGAGATATTATACTCTACTTCTATTTTATCACGAACTTTTCCATTTACTTGAATAATAAAAGTAGTTTTTTCTTCTTTAATATATAAAGAATTATATTTTGGCCATTTGTAAAAGAAAATACTTTTTTTATTTCCTAATTTTTGCCAAAGCTCTTCTGATAAATGAGGAGCAAAAGGAGATAAAAGAATTAAAAAAGCAGAAAAATGTTTTATATCTATTTCTTTTTCTTTTTCCATTTTATTTAAAAGCACCATTAAACTTGATATAGCTGTATTAAATCGAAAATTCTCTATATCTTCTTCAACTTTTTTAATTGTTAAATGAAGTAATTTTTCTAATTCTTTATTTTTTGTTTTTACTTTTTTAACTTTATCTGAAGCATTATAAACTCTTTCCAAAAACCTCCTTACTCCTTTTATTCCTTTTGTTTGCCAAGTAACTGGCTGATCAAAAGGACCCATAAACATATGATAAACACGAAAAGAATCTGCTCCGTATTTTTTTATAACTTCATCCGGATTAACAACATTTCCTAATGATTTTGACATTTTTCTTCCATCCGAAGCTAAAATAAGCCCTTGGTTTCTTAATTTTAAAAACGGCTCTTTAAAATCTACAATTCCCTCATCATATAAAACTTTAATCCAAAATCTTGAATATAATAAATGAAGTACAGCATGCTCAACGCCTCCAACATAAAGATCAACAGGCAAAAAATATTTGCCTTTTCTATAATCAAAAATTTTTTTATTATTTTTAGGGTCAACATACCTCAAAAAATACCAGCAAGAACCTGCCCATTGAGGCATAGTATTTGTTTCTCTTTTTGCTGGTCCTTTACATTTTGGACATTTTGTATTTACCCACTTTTCAATTGTTGCTAGAGGAGATTCACCAGTACCTGAAGGCTGATATTTTTTTATTTTAGGTAATTTTAAAGGTAAATCTTTTTCAGATAATGGAACAATTCCACATTTATTACAATGAACAATAGGAATCGGCTCACCCCAATATCTTTGTCGTGAAAAAATCCAATCTCTTAATTTATAATTTACTGTTTTTTTTGCCAAGTTCTTTTTTAACAACCATTCTCCTATTTTTTCTCTTGCTACAAAAGATTTCATTCCATTAAAAATTCCTGAATTAATTAAAACTCCTTCTCCTTCATAAGCTTCTTTAATATCTGATTCTTTTTCTGGTTTTATTACTTTAATAAATTCTAAATCAAATTTTTTAGCAAAATCAAAATCTCTTTGATCATGATACGGCACTGCCATAACAGCGCCTGTTCCATAATAGCTTAATACATAGTCAGCAATAAAAATATCTATTTCTTTATTATTTGCTGGATTTATTGCTTTTATTCCCTCTAATTTTATTCCTCTTTTTTCTTTTACTTCGCTTATTCTTTCTCTTTCTGTTTTATTTATTGCTTCTTCAATATATTTTTTAACTAAATTATAATTTAAAATTTTATCTTTTAAATTATTAATTAAAGGATGTTCTGGAGATAAAACTAAATAAGTGCATCCAAAAATAGTATCTAATCGTGTTGTAAAAACTTCAATATCTAAATTAGAATTTAAAACTTTAAATTTTATTTGCCACCCTTCTGATTTTCCTATCCAATTCTTCTGCATTGTTATTATTTTTTCAGGCCAATCAAGCCCATCTAAATCTTTTAAAAGGCGATCTGCATAAGCAGTAATTTTCAAAACCCATTGCCTTAAATTCTTTTTTACTACCTTTGTTCCGCATCTTTCACATTTGTCATCAATTACTTCTTCATTTGCTAATCCAGTTTTACACGAAGGGCAAAAATTTATAGGTAAAATCGCTTCATAAGCTAATCCTCTTTTAAACAAAAGTAAAAAAATCCATTGCGTCCATTTATAATAAGAAGGATCTGTAGTATTAATTTCTCTCGACCAATCATAAGAAAGGCCAATTGATTTTATTTGTTCTTTAAATCTTTTTATATTTTTTTTAGTTGAAATAGAAGGATGAACTCCGTTTTTTATGGCATAATTTTCTGCTGGTAATCCAAAAGCATCCCAACCCATCGGATGTAAAACATTATATCCTGAAAGACGTTTATAGTGAGATATAATATCAGTAGCGACATAACCATGAGGATGCCCAACATGCAATCCCTCTCCAGAGGGATAAGGAAACATATCTAAACAATAAAACTTTTTCTTTTTAGAAAAATCTTTTGCTTTAAAAATTTGATTTTTTTCCCAATAATTCTGCCATTTTTTCTCAATTTTTAAAGGATTATATTTATTTATCATTTTATTAAAAATATTTTAATCTTTAATAATATCAAATGATTTTATTTTTTTCAATTTTTAGAAAATAAAAAAGGCTAAGTATAATACTTAGCCTTAAAAATTTTGTTCTAAGGTTTTTGTTTCTTAAATTTCAAAAAAAGCTTTCTTGCTTTTTTGTAATCAGTTCCGCCAAAAACAGTAGAAAAAACACCAATTCTTCCAAAACCGACATGTGAATAAAATTTCATTCTTTTTTTCATTTTCTCGATCGCCTCAGAAAGAGTTCCCTTGCTAATTCCTAAAGGAACTTTATGATCATTTAAAGAAATTGAATAAAAAACAATTTGATACTGACCTTTTTTTCTCATATAAAAATTCCTCCAAAACATTAAAGTTTAAAATAATTTTAAAGAAACTAATTTAGTTATAACATTATATTAAAATTTGTCAAACAATAAAAACTCCAGCGGATAAAAATCCGCTGGAGAAAAATTTTTGTTCTAAAATGTTACTTTGAATCAATTTTAAATAAATTCAAAACTAGAGAGTATTTTATTACAAATTTCAGTAACTTTTTCAACGCTTATTTCATTTTCAGTATCATAATCAGTATCAGCCAAAACAAAAACTTCAAATATCTTATTATCTTTTATAAAAACAATACGATAGTGTTTAGAAATTCCTATTCCTTCTTCAACCGTTCTTATTGCTGGAATTCCTCCTATTTCAAAATTTGGTCTATCTAGATTATATTCTTCAGGTATAAAAGAATTCTTTTTAAGCCAATCTATTACAGATGGAGTAATAACATCTGTTTCTCCTGGAAGCGAAAAAAGAGTCCAATCTTGATAATGACGGATTATAATATACCATTGATTATTTTTAGTAAAAGAGATATCGTCATCATCTGAACTGGCTACCCAACCGCTTGGTTTTGCTCTATTATAAAAATCTTGAGGTACTTTTAAGCGATAATTATGTTTTGTATTTGTATAAGTTTTCCAATTATTTATATTTGCATAATTCCTCCAATCAGCATCTTCTGTGACACTTGAAGAAGTGGGCAATCTGAAATCATAATCTTCTTCAAATCTTTGGCTATCTTCATTCCATTCAAAAACTCGTCTTGCAAC